>NZ_JBHTLK010000058.1:0-35187 GCF_042678885.1 Saccharothrix hoggarensis | reverse complement strand
CAGGCCGGCTTCGTGCGCGGGCAGCGCCGAGAACTCGGCCCGCCTGCGCAGCGACGACCCGGCCCGGCGGGCGGGGTCGGGCTGGTGGTCGAAACCGTGCAGCACGAGCGCGTCACCGGCGGAGACGCGGTCGCGCACCCAGTCGAGCGCGGGGCCGGGCACGGCCTTGCGCGGCGCCAGGAGCAACGACAGCGGCACGTGCCGCCGGTCGAGCTCGGCGGCGAGGTCGGCGCACCGGGCGAGCGTGCTCGGCCCGATGCCGGACAGCGAAACCACGAGGTCGGCGACCATGCCACCCAGTGCGCACCACCGGCGTGTCGTCCGCTCTACGACGAGGTGACGGCCGGGTGCGGAGCCGGCGAACTATTCCGGACTCGGCCAGTCCGCGAACGACCGCCCGGTGATCCGCTCGTACGCCTCGACGTACCGGGCGCGGGTCGCGGCCACCACGTCGTCGGGCAGCGGCGGCGGCGGGGCGTCCGACGCGCGGTCCCAGCCGGAGGCGTCCGACGTCAGCCAGTCGCGCACGTACTGCTTGTCGAACGACGGCTGCACGCGACCGGGCTCGTACCCGTCCAGCGGCCAGTAGCGCGACGAGTCCGGGGTCAGCACCTCGTCGCCGAGCACCAGCGCACCGGACCGGTCCAGGCCGAACTCGAACTTCGTGTCGGCCAGGATCACGCCGCGCGACCGGGCGAACTCCCGCGCCGCGCCGTAGACCTCCAGCGTCACGTCCCGGAGCCGGCCGGCCAGCTCCGCCCCGACCTGGGCCTCGACCTCGGCGAACGACACGTTCTCGTCGTGCGCGCCCAGCTCGGCCTTGGTCGCCGGGGTGAAGATCGGCGGGCTCAGCTCGGACGCCTCGACCAGGCCCGACGGCAGCCGCACGCCGCACACCGAGCCGTCGCGCCGGTACTCCACCATCCCGGAACCGGTCAGGTAGCCGCGCGCCACGCACTCCACCTGGACCATGTCGAGCTTCCGCACCAGCAGCGCGCGGCCGCGCACCTCGGCGGGGATGCGCGGGTCGTCCCACGCCACCAGGTGGTTCGGCGCCAGGTCCGCGAACTCCTCGAACCAGAACACGCTCATCGCGGTGAGCACCCGACCCTTGTCGGGGATCTCGGTGACGAGCACGTGGTCGAAGGCGGAGATCCGGTCGGACGCCACGAACAGCAGCAGGTCGTCGTCCACTTCGTGGATCTGACGGACCTTGCCTGCGGCGACCTGGCGGTAGTCAGCGAGCTTGGGCACGTCCGAAGCCTACTTGTCCCAGCTCATGGGCCCCCCTTCCCACCTGCGGCAAGATTCCACCCATGCGTGCACCCGGACTGATACTCGCCGTGACCGCCCTCCTCGCGGCGGCCTGCGCCCCCGCGGACCAGACCGCGCCGCCGACCAACCAGGTCGACGGCGTCTCCTGCACGAAGGACAAGCTGCCGACGCTGACCCCGGGTAAGATCACGTTCGGCACGGACCAGCCGGTGTACGAGCCGTGGTTCGTGGACGACGACCCCGCCAACGGCAAGGGCTTCGAGTCTGCGGTGGCGTACGCGCTGGCCGAGGAGCTGGGCTACGCGAAGACCGACGTGGTGTGGACGCGGGTGCCGTTCAACGCGGCCATCCAGCCCGGCAAGAAGACGTACGACATGGACCTGAACGAGTTCTCGATCACCGAGGAGCGCAAGCGGGCCGTCGACTTCTCCGCGCCGTACTACGACGTGGACCAGGCCGTGGTGACGCTGAAGTCGTCCAAGGCCGCGTCGGTGAAGACGCTGGCGGAGCTGAAGTCCGTCAAGATCGGCGCCCAGGTCGGCACCACCAGCTTCGACGCCGCCAAGCGCCTCCAGCCCGAGCAGGACGTGGCCGTGTACAACACCAACGAGGACGCCAAGGCCGCGCTGCGGGCCGGGCAGATCGACGCCCTGGTGGTGGACCTGCCGACCGCGTTCTACATCACGTCGGCCGAGCTGGACGACGGGCACATCGTCGGCCAGATCCCGTCCGGCGACGGCAAGCCCGAGCAGTTCGGCATCGTCCTCGACAAGGGCAGCCCGCTGACCGCGTGCGTCTCGACGGCGGTGGAGAACCTGCGTGCCGACGGCACCCTCGCCAAGATCGAGCAGGAATGGCTGTCGGCCGCGGGCACAGCACCCGAGCTGAAGTGACGAGCGAGCTGCAGCGGGAACGCTTGGCGTACAAGCGTTCCCGTTCGCGGCGGTCCACGCTGGTCGCCCTGCTGTCGACCGTCGTGTTCGCCGTCGCCGCCGGGCTCACCGTCACCGGTGCGCCCGGCTGGCCGCGGGTGCGGCAGTCGTTCTTCAACCTGGAGATCGCGTGGCGCTCGCTGCCCGCGATCCTCGAGGGCCTGTGGCTGAACCTGCGCGTGCTGGTGGTGTGCGGCGCGCTGATCCTCGTGCTCGCGCTGGGCGTGGCGGCGCTGCGCACCCTGCGCGGCCCGGTGTGGTTCCCGCTGCGCGCGCTGGCCACGGTGTACGTGGACCTGTTCCGCGGCCTGCCGCTGATCATCCTGCTGTACCTGGTCGGGTTCGGCCTGCCCGCGCTGCGGCTGACGGGCGTGCCCAACGACTTCGTGGTGCTCGGCGGCGCCGCCCTGGTCCTCGCCTACACCGCGTACGTGGCCGAGGTGTTCCGCGCCGGCATCGAGTCGGTGCACCCGTCGCAGGTCGCGGCGGCCCGGTCGCTCGGCCTCGGACCGCGCAAGACCATGCGGCTGGTGGTCCTGCCGCAGGCCGTGCGGCGGGTCATGCCCGCGTTGCTGAACGACTTCGTCGCGCTCCAGAAGGACTGCGGGCTCATCTCCGTGCTGGGCGCGGTGGACGCGGTGCGGGCCGCGCAGATCGAGCAGGCGCGGGCGTTCAACTTCACCCCGTACGTCGTCGCGGGGTTGCTGTTCGTGCTGCTCGCGGTGCCCACGGCGCGGTTCGCCGACGCGATGGGCCGGCGCGTCGAACGCCGTCAGGGGGGACGATGACCGAACCGGTGCTCAGCGTGCGCGGGATGGTGAAGCGCTACGTCGACGCCACCGTGCTGGACGGCGTCAGCCTCGACGTGCGCGAGCACGAGGTGGTGGCGTTGATCGGGTCGTCGGGGTCGGGCAAGTCGACCCTGCTGCGGTGCGTCAACCTGCTGGAGGAGCTGGACGACGGCCAGGTGCTGCTGGACGGCGTCGACGTGTCCGACCCGCGGGTGGACGCCGACGTCGCCCGGCGCGGCATGGGGATCGTGTTCCAGGCGTTCAACCTGTTCCCGCACATGACCGTGCTGGACAACATCACCCTGGCCCCGCGCGTCGTGCACGGCGTGCCGCGGTCCGAGGCCGAGCGCAACGCCCACGAGCTGCTGGCACGGGTCGGGCTCGCGGACCGGGCGGGCAGCTACCCCGAGCAGTTGTCCGGCGGGCAGCAGCAGCGGGTCGCGATCGCCCGCGCACTGGCCTACTCGCCGCGCCTGCTGTTGCTGGACGAGATCACCAGCGCGTTGGACCCGGAACTCGTCGGCGAGGTGTTGGCGCTGGTCAGGGAGCTGGCCGGCAACGGTCGGACGATCCTCATGGCGACCCACGAGATGGGGTTCGCGCGGCAGGTGGCCGACCGCGTCGTGTTCCTCGACGGCGGCCGGCTCGTCGAATCCGGACCGCCCGAGCAGGTGCTCGGCGAGCCGGTGCACCCGCGCACCCGGCAGTTCCTCCGGAGGGTCATCGACGCGGGCCGCCTCTAGGCCGCTCGGGAGAGGCCACTTGGGGTATCGGACCGCCGGCCCCTACTCTGCTTGCCGTGGTCCATCCGAAGGCATCAGTGGCGCCTGTCGCGGCGAGCGGCGGGCTGCTCGTGCTGCTCCTCGTGGGCGCGTGCGGCAAGCCGGCCGCGAGCCCCGAGCCGGTGGTGCTCCCGACGATCTCCAGCTCCTCGGCGCCCGTGACGTCGATCCCGGCGGTGGCCCAGATCTCGGTGCGGCCGGTCACGACCACCACGACGCCGGAGCCGACGACTGTGGCGGGCACGACCGAACCACCCCCGCCGCCGCCACCCCCGGTGCAGGTCCAGCCGCAGCCCGCGCCCCCGCCGGCCGTGACGACCACCACCCCGCCGAAGTTCGACCAGGTGGCGATCGAGGGCTTCCCCTGCACCGAAGAAGGCGCGACCGCGATCGACCCCACGGGCCGCGACCTGGTCTGCGAACGCACCCGCCGCAACCGCCTGGCGTGGGAACGGGCTTGACTGTGTTGGATTGCGCCGCCTCCGGCGTCGCGGGCTCGGTCGCCCGGAAGTCGGCCGCTCGCGCCTGATTCGCCGGCGATCGAAAAGCATGACCGCCGACGAATGAGCCGCGAACGACCGACGCGACCGTGCACATGGCCGCTGCTCCGCAGACGGCGGCTCGGTCGCCTGGAAGTCGGCCGCTCGCGTCTGATTCGCCGGCGATCGAAAAGCATGATCGCCGGCGAATGAGCCGCGAACGGCCGACGCGACCTCGCGCGTGGTGCTGTCGGCACGCGGTTTGGGCGTGGTGCGCGGGCGCGCTTAGAGGATGGGGGCGGGGGCGTAGCCGGCGGCGGTGGGGTACTTCGCGAGGATGTCCTCCACCTGGCGGACCACGGCGGCGACCTGCTGTTCCGCCACGCCGGTGAACGAGAGGCGGTCGGCGAGCAGGGCGTCCAGCGCGGCCCGGTCCAGCGGCAGGCGGTCGTCCGCGGCCAGCCGGTCCAGCAGGTCGTTCTCGGCGAGGCCCTGCTCGCGCATGGCCAGCGCCACCGCCACCGCGTTCTCCTTGATGGCCTCGTGCGCGGTCTCCCGGCCGACGCCCGCGCGCACGGCCGCCATCAGCACCTTCGTGGTCCCGAGGAAGGGGAGGTAGCGGTCCAGCTCGCGGGCGACGACCGCCGGGTACGCGCCGAACTCGTCCAGCACCGTGAGGAACGTCTCCAGCAGCCCGTCGAACGCGAAGAACGCGTCCGGCAGCGCCACGCGGCGCACCACCGAGCACGACACGTCGCCCTCGTTCCACTGGTCGCCCGACAGCTCGCCGACCATCGACAGGTAGCCGCGCAGGATCACCGCGAACCCGTTGACCCGCTCGCACGACCGGGTGTTCATCTTGTGCGGCATCGCGCTGGAGCCGACCTGGCCCGGCTTGAAGCCCTCGGTGACGAGCTCGTGGCCCGCCATCAGCCGGATCGTCTTGGCCAGCGACGACGGGCCGGCGGCCAGCTGCACGAGCGCGGAGACGACGTCGAAGTCCAGCGACCGCGGGTAGACCTGGCCGACGCTGGTCAGCACCTTCTCGAAGCCGAGGTGGCCCGCGACGGACCGCTCCAGCTCCACCAGCTTGTCCTGGTCGCCGCCGAGCAGGTCCAGCATGTCCTGGGCGGTGCCGACCGGGCCCTTGACGCCGCGCAGCGGGTAGCGGGCGATCAGCTCGTCCAGCCGCTGGAACGCCACCAGCACCTCGTCGGCGGCGGACGCGAAGCGCTTGCCGAGGGTGGTGGCCTGCGCGGCGACGTTGTGCGAGCGGCCCGCCATGACGAGGTCGGTGTGCTCGGCGGCGCGCTGCGCGAGGCGGCCCAGGACGGCAGCCGTCTTGCCGCGCACGTGCTCCAGCGACCGCAGGACCTGCAACTGCTCGACGTTCTCGGTGAGGTCGCGCGAGGTCATGCCCTTGTGGACGTGCTCGTGGCCCGCGAGGGCGTTGAACTCCTCGATCCGCGCCTTGACGTCGTGCCGGGTGACCCGCTCGCGCTCGGCGATGGACGCCAGGTCGACCTGCTCGACCACGCGCTCGTAGTCGGCGATGGCCTCGGCGGGCACGTCGACGCCCAGCTCGGCCTGCGCCCGCAGGACCGCGAGCCAGAGCCGCCGCTCCAGCACGATCTTGTGCTCGGCGGACCACAGCGTGGCCAGCTCGGTGGAGGCGTAGCGACCGGCGAGGACATTGGCGATGCGGGGCTTGACCGTCACGTGACCAGCATATTTCGCGCGCGCGGCGGGCCGGACGGCGGGGAGCGCCGGCCGCCGTCAGCGCAGGGTGATGCCGGGGTCCGTGGCCAGCCGCGCCATCTGCTCCGGCGCCAACGCGACCTCGGCCCGCGGCGCGCCCACCCGCGTCGGGTCGTGGTTGTAGCCGCTGACCTGCACCACCGACCCGTCGGCGCGGAAGTGCGCCACGGTGTGCGTCGTCATCTTCGACTCGGGGTCGGTGGACGTGGCGAACTCCAGGTGGCTGCCGTCCGCCTCGCGCCGCGGCTCGTCGCACACGACCGTGGCGCAGAACTGGTCCCGGGTCACCCGCGCCGGCGGCACGCTGAGCTGCACGGCCACCGCGCTGGAGCCCGCGCCGTCGACGAAGCGCACGAGGCCGGTGAGGTACCCCGCCCGGGCCTGCTTGTGCGTGTCGGTGAAGTCGACGCCGACGACCTTCACGCCCGGCACGACGTCGGGGAACCGCTTGGTCAGGTAGTCGGTGAGGTACCGCGTCGAGGCGTCGGTGATCACCGGCGTGGTGACGGTCGTCCGCGGCGCGACCGTCTGGGGCGCGACCGTCTGCGGCGGCGGCACGGCGGCCGGTGGCGGGGACACCGCGGTCGTCAACACCGGGGCCTCCGCCGCGTCGATCCCCGCCGGCCGCCGGTCGAGCACCCCGGGCAGGGACAGCACCGTCCCGGTGAGGGCGAGCGTCGCCACCCCCACGGCCACGAGCGCGCGCCGACGCCGGCGCAGGTGCTCGGCCCGGCGGATCAGCTCGTCCGGGTCGAAGTCCAGCGGCGGCTCGTCGCCGACCGCGGCGCGCAGGCCTTCCCGCAGGTCTGCCTCGCTCACGACGCCACCACCGCCCCCCGCTCCAGTTCCTCGACGGCCGCGCGCAGCGCCACGAGCCCGCGCGCGGTCTGGCTCTTGACCGTGCCCTCGGAGCACCCCATCGCCACCGCGACCTCGCTCACCGGCAGGTCCTCGAAGTACCTCAGCACGAGGGCGGCCCGCTGCCTCGGCGGCACGCGCAGCAGCCCCGCGTGCACGAGGTCGCGGGCCCACAGCTGCTCACCGGCCCGTTCCGGGTCGGCGGCCGAGTCGGCGACGTCCGGCACCTCGCCGTCGCGCTGCTCCGCCCGCCGCCACGGCCGCCGCTTCTCGTCCAGCCACGTGCGCAGCAGCACCTTGCGGGCGTACGCGGACGCGGTGTCGCGCCACTCGATCCGGTGCCACGCCTGGTAGAGCTTCAGCAGGCTGGCCTGCATCAGGTCCTCGGCCATGTGCCAGTCGCCGCAGAACAGGTACGCCGTGCGCCGCAGCGAAGCGGCGTGGCTCACCGCGAACTCGCGGAAGCCCTGCTCGTCGGCCTTGCGCATGCCATCCCCCTCCGCTCCCCCACTCCTACCAACGCGGTCGGGGGTCAGCGGGGTTGCAACGACTTGCGCAGCATCCGGCGGGCGGCCGCCCTCGGGTCGGGGCTGATCTCGATGAGCGCGTTCACGACGGCGCCGTCGACCAGCGCGATCAGCTCCTCGACGCGTTCGCGGGTGACCGGTTGGCCGGCGCGGGTGAAGATGTCGAACAGCAGGGCGTGCAGCTCGCCGGACAGCGTCCGCATCAACGGCCGCAGGTACGGCCGCCGACCCGTGGCGACGAGGCGTTCGTAGCGCAGCAGCACGGCTTCCGCGTCACCGTCGCCGGGCGGTCCGAGCAGGAGGTCGAGCACGAGTTCGATGAACGCGTCGCCGCCGCACTCGCGCGGGTCCAGCTCGTCCAGGCGCGCCTTGCCGTACGCGAGCTCGGCCTTGCCGTGGTGCTCCAGCGCGGCGGTGATCAGGTCGTCGAGCGAGTCGAAGTAGTACGTGGTGGAGGCCAGCGGCAGGCCCGCGCGCTCGGCGACGGCGCGGTGCCGGATCGCGTCGAAGCCGCCGTCGACCAGGAGGCCGGCGGCGGCTTCGACCAGCGCCTGGCGCCGGCGTTCGCCCTTCGGCGTTGCGGCTGTCATTGCAGGAAAGGTACTAGTGCCCGCCACCGGCCAGGTTGAGGCCGATGACACCACTGACGATCAGGCCGATCGAGACCAGCTTGAGCGTGGAGACGCCGTCGCCGAGCCAGATCATGCCGACGACGGCGGTGATCGCCGCGCCGATCCCGGTCCACACCGCGTACGCCGGTCCGGCGGGCAGCTGCTTCATCGCCCACGCCAGGCCGGCGAAGCTGATCAGCGCGCACACCGCGAACACCACGGTCCACCACAGCCTGCTGAAGCCGTCGGACAGCTTCAGCGCGACGGCCCAGCCGGCCTCGAACACGCCGGACACGATGAGCACGGCCCACGCCATGACGACCACCTCCCCGTTCTGGCACAAGCGTACCAAATTAGTGGTACGTCCGTGCAAGAATGGTGGGTCGGGTCGTCAGAACCGGGCCGCGAGCCGTTGCGCGATCGACTCCAGCTCACCGGCGAACGGGACCGCCGTCGAGCCCTCGTCGGGCCGGCTCAGCACGTGCAACTGGTCGCCGCCGGGGGTGTTCGCGGTTCGGACCTGCACGTTCCCGTCCGGCGCCAGCCCCAGCGCGCCGGGCGGGGCGATCACGACGGACACGGTGCCGTGGACGTCGCCGTCGCGCACCGCGAAAGCCGCGCCGCGGGCTTCGACCGGGCAGTTCGCGTCCGGTGTCGACGGCTCCACGCCGTTGGCGACCGGGAGCTCGTCGGCGAGGGCGACGGCGAGCTCCCGGTCCACCTCAACGCACCCGCGTTGGGCGCTGCCGACCGGCGGGCGGTCGGCACTCCCCGATGGGTCGTCCCCCTGCGTAGACGAGTCACCGGGGATGCTCTTGGTGGAACCTTCGTCGCCGCGGTCCGGCGACGCCTCCTGCCGCGGCCCGTCGGGCTCGGCCGCGTTGAGACTGGGCACGTTAGGGGACGAGACGTCCTGAGCGGAACCCGCCGCGGCGCTGTCCGTGCTGCCGTTCCGGCTCGACAGGAGGTCGGTCGAGGCCGCGACACCGCCCAGCACCAGCACGAACGCCATGGTCGAGCCGAGCGCGAGCGCCGAGCGCCGCCGCGCGGTCGCCCGCGCCGACGCCGACCGGACACCCGCCACGTCGAAGGACGCGGGCGGCGCGTCACGGGTCGCGTCGCGGAACAGCTCCGCGAGCCTGTGCTCGTCCACCTACCTCCACCTCCTGCTCACGACGCGGGCCGCAAATCGTCGATCGTGTCGCCCAGCGCCTCGCGCAGGGCCTCCAGACCCCGTGAGGTCTGGCTCTTCACGGTCCCCTCGGAGCACCCGAGCGCCTCGGCGGTCGCCGCGACGTCCAGGCCCTCCAGGAACCTGAGCACGAGCACCGCGCGCTGGCGCGGCGGCACCCGCCGCAAGCCCGCGACCAGTGCCTCGCGCGTGGCCACCGAGTCCGCGATCTCGCCGTCGCCCGAGGGCGTCTCCGGGACCTCGTCCACGAAGCGCTCCCGCCGCCACGGCCGCCGCGACTCGTCGATCACCGCGCGCACCACGCACCGGCGGACGTAGGCGTCCAGGGCCTGCTTGTCCCGGACCTTGCGCCACCTGCGGTGCAACGCGACGAACGCCGTCTGCGCGAGGTCGTCCGCCCGGTGCCAGTCACCACAGAGCAGGAACGCCGTTCGGCGCACGGCCTCCCGGCGGGCGGCGAAGTACTCCGCGAACTCCTGCTCGTCGCGCTGATCCACGCGGACTCTCTCCGCTCGTCGTGCTTGCACCTACCGGACGGAATGGGTGGCTCCCACGGTTGCACGCCGGTTCTCCGAGACTTGCGTCACCCCCCATCGTGGTACCGGGGGCACGACGCGGTCAGGGCTTGCCAGGTGTGATGTGATCCATTCGTGACCCAGCTCGCACCCCTGGACTTCCGCTCCGACACCGTCACCCAGCCCGACGAGGCGATGAGACGGGCCATGGCCGGCGCCGAGGTCGCCGACGACGTGCTCGACCACGACCCCACCATGAGGCTGCTCGAGGAACGCGTCGCGGAGCTGTTGGGCGTGGACGCGGCCCTGTGGGTGCCCTCGGGGTCGATGGGCAACCTGATCGCGCTCACCGTCCACCTGCGGCCCGGCGACCGGTTCCTCGCGCCGCGCGGCGCGCACGTGCTGGACAACGAACTCGGCACGGTCGCGTGGATCGCCGGCGGGATGCCGCACCCGCTGGAGTGCGACGCGGGGCCGGGGCGGGCGTCGCCCGACGCCGTGCGCGCCGCCGCCGGCGCCAGTGGGCCGTACTACGCCCTCCGCACGACGCTCCTGTGCCTGGAGAACACGCACAACGCCTCCGGCGGGTCGGTGACGCAGCCCGACGAGCACGCCCTGCTGGTGTCGGCGGCACGGGAAACCGGCCTCCGGGTGCACCTCGACGGCGCGCGGCTGTGGAACGCGGCCGTGGCACTGGGACTGCCGCCCGCGGCGCTGACCGTCGGCGTCGACACCGTCCAGGTGTGCCTGTCCAAGGGGCTCGGCGCGCCGGTCGGGTCGATGGTGGCCGGGTCGACGGCGTTCGTGGCGGAGGCCCGTCGGGTGCGCAAGATGCTCGGCGGCGGCGTCCGGCAGGGCGGCGTGCTGGCCGCGGCGGGCCTGGTCGGGCTCGACCGCATCGACGACCTGGCGCAGGACCACGCCAACGCCCGCACCCTCGCGCAGGGCCTCGGCGAGCTGGGCTGGCAGGTGGACGAGCCGGAGACGAACATCGTGCTGGCCGGCGTGCCGGACCTCGACGTGACGCTGACCGGGCTGCGGCACCTCGGCGTGTTCGCCGGGCCGATGTCGGGCAAGGTGCGGTTCGTGACGCACCGGGACGTCAGCGCGGACGACGTGGCGGAGGCGTTGCGCCGGATCGGGTCGGCGAGCTGACGTGCGCTGGGTGGTGTTCGACTACGGCGAGGTGATCAGCGAGCCGACCGGGGAGCTGCCGTCGCTGGCGGCGCTCCTCGGGGCGCCGGTGGAGGAGTTCGCGCGGGGCTACTGGGGCGCGCGGGACGCGTACGACCGCGGCCAGTCCGACGTGGACTACTGGCGCGCGGTCGGCGCGGCGGTGGGCGTGCCGGTGGACGCGGCGCTGGCCGCGCGGTTGACCGAGGTCGACACGCGCGGGTGGCTGCGGGTCGACCCGGCGGTGGTGGCGTTGATCGAGGAGCTGGCGGCGGGCGGCGTGCCGCTGGCGTTGCTGTCCAACGCGCCGGTGTCGTTCGCGCGGACCGCCGAGCGCGAGCCGTGGACCAGGCACTTCCGGCACCTCGTGTTCTCCGGCGACCTGGGCGTCGCCAAGCCGGACCCGCGGATCTTCACCGCGTTGGCGGAGCGGATCGGGGTGGCGCCGGGCGACTGCGTGTTCTTCGACGACCGGCAGGTCAACGTCGACGGCGCGATCGCGGCGGGGCTGTCCGGCGTGCGGTGGCAGGGCGCGCTCCACGCCCGGGAGGTGCTGGACCTGTCCGCCTAGCCCCGGTCGGTGGCGCGCAGTTCCGCGCGCAGCTGGGCCAGCTCCTCCCGGACGAGGCGCAGCTCGGCCAGCGTCACCTGCTCGGCTTCCGCCACCGTGTCCTCGACGCCGCTGAGCCGCTCGACCAGCCAGGAGGCGATCGTGCCGGTGATGACGCCGAGCAGGGCGATGCCGCCGATCATGAGCAGCGCGGCGACCAGGCGCCCCTCCCAGGTGACGGGGTAGCGGTCGCCGTAACCGACGGTGGAGATCGTGGTGAGCGTCCACCACGTCGCGTCGCCGAACGTGGTGATGGTGGCGTCGGGGTGGTGGCGCTCCGCGTCCAACACGGCCAGTGACGCGCACAGCCCGACGAGGACCGTCACGCCGGCCGCGTAGACGCCGACGCGTTGCCGGAACTTGCCCGCGAACCGGTGGTTGAGCAGCTTCAGGACGGTGATCAGCCGCAGCACGCGCAGCTGGCGGACCATCGGCAGGATGACCGCGAGCAGGTCGAACAGGTGGCTGACGAAGAACTTGCGCTTGTCGCCGGCGAGCGTGAAGCGGGCGACGTAGTCGACCGCGAACACCAGCCAGACCAGCCAGAGGACCACCTCCAGCACGGTGTGCAGGCCGGGCGTCGCGCGGTCGTCGAGGACCTGCCAGGCGTACGCCACCACGAAGAGGACGGCGAGGCCCGTCAGCGGCCACTCGGCGCGCCGCTCCCAGTGGGCGAGGCGGCGTTCATCGGTCTCGAACACCGACCCATAGTGCGGGTCGGGTCGGTGTTTTTCCAGCTCGCGGGACGCCTGGGTGGTCGTCAGGGCCGAATCACGGCCCCTTGATGCCCTTCGGGCGCTTGCTGCTCTTGATCGCGCCGTACGCGGCCGTGCCGAGGAACAGCACGCCGCCGACGATCGCGAGCCAGAAGACGCCCTTGATGACCGCGCCGGCCACGGTGATCACGAGCCAGGCCGCGAGCAGCCACAGGATTATCCGCACCATGCCACCCGAACGAGTGGCTTCGACGATCAGTTCCCCCGCGGCGGCCGGATCGGGAGTACAAACGTCATCATGGTGATGACAACCAGGGCCCGATCCGCCGCAGGGCTTCCTCGATGTCGTGGGCGGCCCCGGCGAAGGACATCCGGATGAACTCGTGCCCGCGCACGGGGTCGAAGTCGATGCCCGGCACGATCGCGACGCCCGTGTCGTCCAGCAGGCGGCGGCAGAAGTCCATCGAGTCGTCGGTGAGGTGCGAGACGTCGGCGTAGGCGTAGAAGGCGCCGTCGGCGGGGGCCACCTTCTCGATGCCGAGGTCGGCCAGGCCCTTCAGCAGCACGTCCCGGTTGTGCCGGTAGCCCTCGACCAGGCGCTCGGTCTGCGCGTACGACTCGGGCTCGAACGCCGCGACGGCCGCGTGCTGGGCCAGCGCCGGCGGGCACAGCGTGAAGTTGCCGGTCAGCCGGTCCACCGCCTGGCGCAGGTCCGGCGGCAGCAGCATCCACCCCAACCGCCACCCCGTCATGGCGAAGGCCTTGGAGAAGGAGTTGACCACGATGGAGTCCCGCGACGTCTCCCACGCGCAGGCGAGGGGCGACCCGTAGCTGATCCCGTGGTAGATCTCGTCGCTGACCAGCCGGACGCCGTGCTCGCCGCACCACGCGGCCAACCCGGCCAGCTCGTCCGGCGCCAGCACCGTGCCGGTCGGATTGGCGGGACTGGCGACCACGAGCCCGTCGAGCGGCCCCACCTCGTCCAGCATCGCCACCGTGGGCTGGAAGCGGGTCTCCGGCCCGCACGGCAGCTCGACCACCTCGCACCCCAGCGCGCGCAGGATGTTCCGGTAGGCCGGGTAGCCGGGGCGGGCGAGCGCCACCCGGTCGCCGGCCTCGAAGGAAGCGAGGAACGCCAACAGGAACGCGCCCGACGAGCCGGTGGTCACCACGAGGTCGTCGGCCGACACGTCCAGCCCGTACTGCCGCTCGTAGTGCCCGGCCAGGGCCTCCCGGAGCTCGACGATGCCGAGCTGCTCGGTGTAGCCCAACGTCTGCTCGCGCAGCGCACGCGCCGCCGCCTCCAGCACGGGGCCGGGGGCAGGGCTGGACGGCTGCCCGGCCGCGAGGGAGACGACGTCCCCCACCACGCGCTGCCGCCGTGCCGCGGCAGACAGCACCTCCATGACGTGGAACGGAGGCACATCAGCCCGAGCAGCAACCCCAACCATGCAGGTCAGGCTAATGGACCGACCCAGGTCCCCAACCCACCCCACCACCTACCGAACCAGGACCCCTGCCCTCACTCCCGCCACCGATCCACCCGCACCCAGCGCACGCAGCCCCGCCGCCCACCTGCGGGCACGCCACCAGACCCAGCCCAACGCCCTACCCGCCGGCCAGCTGGGTTGCCGGCCCGCCGGGTTGGTGGCCTGCCGGGTCCGGTCGGCTAGTAACCCTGGTAGCCGCCTCCGCCCGCCATCGACTTCAGGCCCGGGTGGCCGTCGAAGCCTCCGTAGCGGGAGAAGGTGTAGCGGACGCCGGCGATGATGTTGTCGACCGGATTCCAGATGTCGTCGTGCCCCGGCAGCTTGTGCGCCTGGAACGTCGGGTCGATGCACTGCATCAACCCCTTCGACGGGGTGCCCTTCGCGGCGTTCGAGTCCCAGTCGTTGAGGGCGTGCGGGTTGCCGCCCGACTCCTTCTCGATGATCGTCCAGATCTCGTCGATGTAGTCCTCGGTGACCGGGATGCCGTTGGCCTGGAGGATGCGGATCGCCTCGCGAATCCACTCCTCGACGTTGCCGGGTGGCGGGCCGCTGAGGGGCGGGCCGCCGCTGGGCCCCAGGCCACCTCCGCCACCACCGCCGCCGGTCTCGCCGCCGGACGAACCGCCGGGGGAGCCCGACGGGGACGGACCGCCTTGGGGCGGGCCGGACTGGGTGGCGCCTGGGCGCTGCGAGTCCGTGGACGACGGCGCGGTCGTGCCGCCCGCCCCCGCCGGCTCGGGGCTGGGCAGCCACTCGATCGGCTTACCGGGCGCGGGCGTGAAGGGTTGGGCGTCGGGCTCCGCCATGGTCGAGAACGCGGGCGTGATCGAACCCGGCCGGCCCTTCAACGCACCCAGAGCCGCGCCGAGGGCCTCCTCGGCCTGGTCGATCACGGGCTGGGCGTCGGCCGCCGCCTCCGCGCACATGCCCCGGATGGCGGAGTCGACGTCCTCCTGCGGCATGCCGTGGGCGTCGCGGCGCAGTTGCCGCACCCGGCTGAGGAGGTTCTCGCAAATCCGCTCGACCGACGACTTCGCCGATTCCAACGCCACCGCGGCGGCCTCGACATCACCGGCCGCCGCCGTCACAGCGTCGGTCAGCGAATTCCCGCTCTTGGCGAATCCGTCCATGTACGCGACGAATCCGTCAGCCGACCCGCCCTGCCACGCGCCGTCCAACCGCACGACCGACTGCCGCACCGCGTTGCCGCATTCGGCGGCCTTCGTCGCGGCCTGCTTCCACCGGTTCGCGATCTCCTTCACCGCGTCCGGCCGAGCCGTGGCCACCTTCTCCGCGAGTCGCGCCACGGCCTGCCCGCCGGGCAGGCCCGCGACCTCGTCCACCGCTCCCATCAGCTCACACCACCCGGAAGGAGTCCACGTTGGCGGCCTCCACGTCGACCACGGACTGCTGCACCGCGTCGATCGCGCGCTCCACCTTCCCGAGCAGCGACTCGGCGGCGGCGAACTCGGCGCCCGCCTTCCGGTCGAGTTCGGACGCCGCCGCGGAAAGCGCGCCCGAACTCGCCAGTTCACCGAAGATGCCCGGATCGGCGTAATGACCGGAGAACCCGTCACCCACCGCGCCGAATTGCCCCGCCTGCGTGCCGACCGTGCTCCGGCAGTGCTCCATCGCCTCGGCGTTGAACTTCGTGACCGCCATTCCCCGACTGTAGGGGGAAACCGTTGATCACACCCCGACTATGCCGGGAATTCGTCCAGCAGCGCGGCGACCCGCGCCCGCAGCACGTCCGGGTCGACCGGGCCGTGGAAGTCGACGACGTCCGCCGCACGTCTGCGCCGCCCGCCGCGGTCGGTGGCGGCGGCGCCGAACTGGCCGCGCAGGTCCGGCCCGCCGACCCGGCCGTCCGGCAGTCTCGGCAGCAGCGCGACCATCGCGGTCGGCAGGTCGGCGGCCACCTCGCGCACCGTGAGCAGGTCGCGGGTCAGCACGGCGACCACCGAGCCGTTGCCGCCGGCGGACGCGGCCAACGCCCGCACGGCGGACCGGCCGATCCCCAACCGGAGGTCCGCCGAACGCGGCGGGTAGGCGATGAGCTTGAACGCCGCGCCCAGCCACGGGTCGAGCTCGCCGCCGCGGGCGAGGCCCTGGGCGGTCAGGTGGCTCCACGGCGCGGGATCGTCCTGGACGTGCAGGACGATCGGCATCGCGCCGAGGTCGAGGTGTTCCCACGCGGTGCGGAACGCGGTGGCGCTGAGGGTCGCATTGGTCACCAGACGTCACTCCCGGACGACGGCGGGCATTGCTCCGGCCCCCCAGGCCCGCACCCGAACTGACGTCGCGGAAGACGTCCGGGTTCCGTATCGGGTGGTGAACTCAGACCTCTTGCAGCAACTCCCACACGCAGCCGGCGAGCCGGGCGTTGTCGATCGGGGTGATGGTGCTCCAGTTGCGACCGTCCGAACTGGGCCGGACCTGGTGCAGGTAGCGGCCGGACGGCGTGTCGTGCCAGGCGACGACGCGTCCGGCGCGGGCGGGCGGACCGCCGCGCTGCGCGCGTTCCGCGCCGAACTGGCCGCGGGTGCTCATCCCGTCGCACATGCCGGCGAGCTCCTGCGCCTCGTGCAGCGCCAACCCGTGCCGCTCCAGCGCGAGAACCAGCTTCTCCGCGTCCCGACCGGCCTCGTCGGACGCCGCGCGCAGCACGTCGTTCGGCAGGCTGATCGACCGCCCGTACCCGGCGGGCACCTCACCGGCGACCGACACCGCGGCCTCGGCCAGCGCGCTCGCCCGCGACTGGATCAACCACACCTCGTCGCCGTCCACGACGGCGAGCATGCCCTCGTCACCGGAGGCCGCCGCCAGGCCTTTGATCTTGCGGCGGTCCACCCAGATCCAGAGGTCGATCGACACCTGCGGGTTCGCCAGCAGCGCGAACGCGTCGGCCAGCTCCGGCGTCAACCGCCGGTTCCCGGCCAACCCGCGCGCCGCCAGCGACTCCCACGCCTGGTCGACCAGCACGGCCCGCTCGGTGTGCGTGGTGCCGGGGCTCGGCACGTCGAGCGCGACGTTGCGCCGGGCGAGCCGTTCCCCCTCCCACGCGACGTCGAACTCGAGCGTCGACAGGACAACCGTGCCGCTCACTTCACTTCTTCTCGGGCTCGTCGCCGATGACCGACTGGACGACCATCCGCTCGTCACCGAACACGTCGTCGGAGTCGACGCCGTACTTGCGGACGTGCTCGCCGTCCTCCTCGCCCGGACCGCCCTTGGCGGACGCGGCGGGCTGCAGCATCGACGCGCCCGCACCGGCCTTGACGCCCGCGGCACCCGCCGCGCCGCGCCCGGCCACCCGCTCGTCGGGGTCGATGGCGCCGATCGTCGCCGAGATGCCGGGCTTGCCGGTCAACGCGCCGGGCATGCCCGGGACGCGACCGGTCGGCACGCCGGGACGACCGGGACCGGTGGGCACGGACGGACCCCTCGGCGGGACCGAGGTGGTCGTGGTCGGCGGCTTGGGCGGCGTCCACATCGGCGGCGTGCCGATGACGGGCGGCTTGACCGGCGTGTTCACGGGCGGGTTGACCGGCGGCGGCACGGGGGTCGGCGTGCCGGTCGGCGGCTGCACCCACGAGGTGTGCGTGGTGCCGGTCGTGCCGGTCGGGCCGGTGAACGTCGGCGGCGGCGCGACCGGGGTGCCGGTCGGCGGCGGCGCCCACGACGTCTTCGTGGTGCCGCTCTCCGACGGCGGCGGCGTCCACGTCGGCGTGGTGGTCGGGTTCACGGTCGTGTTGTTGTACTCACCCGCGCCGGCCGGCGGCGGGGTGTCGATGACGACCTTCGGCGGCGGGACGAACGTGCCCAGCGTGTCGGCGTTCCACTCGCTGCTGGACTGGTAGTTGTTCATCACCTCGACGGCCTTGGCCTCGGCGTTGTCCTGCGCCGCTTCCTGCCGCTCGTGGTCCTGCTGCTGCTGGATGACGTGCATCATGCCGAACGGGCCGCCCAGCGCGCCGAGGACCTTGTCCCCGGTGGACGGCGCCTCGGTGGTGACCGGGACCGGCTCGGGCATCTCCTTGCGGGCGTCCACGATGTACTCGCCCTGGAGCTGGGCGGACGTCTCCATCGTGCTGGAGCCCTGCTGGGCGTCGGCGGCCCACGCGGCGAGGGGCGACAGCGCGGTGGTGGTCTGGTCGGCCGTCTCGCCCTCCCAGCTCGCGCCGAGCTTGGCCAGACCGTCCTGGATGGAGGCGTCGATGTCGGTCAGCGTCTCCGACAACGCCTTCCAGGAGTCCTCGAGCGGACGGGACGCGGCCACGCCCGGCCCCTCGTTGATCATGCGGTGCAGATCGGGGTGGGTATACCCGCGCCAGCGGTGATCACCCATCGTGCTCGCCCCCCTCGGGTGCGTTGGTCACAGGTCAGCCGTTGTTGACGCGTCCCCAGGACGCGGTGTTGTCGCCTTCGACGCGCCGGTAGTCGGCCTCGATCGCGGTGAGCTGGTCCACCACGCCCTTGAGCTGCTCGCGGTATGCCTTGAGGGCCGCCAGACCGGCCGAGTCGCCCTCCTGGAACGTGCGCTGGTTGAACCGCTCCGCGGTCTCCGAGCTGACCGGGTCGCCCGCCCACGCCCTGGCCTCCAGCTGGCCGAACACCCGCGTCAACTTCTCGTCGAGCTTGTCCAGCGCGTCCGAGAACACCTTGCGAGTGGCGGGGATCGCCGAGGGCTCGACGCTCAGCTTCCGCTGCGACCCGCTGTAGTCGGGCAGCGTCGCAGGCGTCGATCCCCCACCACCACCATCCGCGATGAACACGGCACACCCCTCCTCAGTGCTGCACAAACCCCAGCGTGTGCATCCGGGACGACTTTAGCTCTGATGCGTGACGCGGGTCAGCGGTTCCCTCTGCGAAGAGGTAGTTCTACTTGTTCAGGTTCGCCATCACGGCGCCCGCGATGGGCTGCACGACCTGGCACAGGCCCTTCACGTCGGTGTCGCCGAGGCTGTGGGCGATCACGTCGACGGACTTGCCGTCCGCCACGTCGAGGATCATCGAGCAGCCGAGGCCGAGGCTGGTGTCCGCCTCCACCATCACCGCGGGGAAGCCGCCGACCTCCAACGTCGTCGCGCCGGGCCGGGGCGGGTCGGTGTAGACCTCGATGCCCTGGGTGCGGCTGAGGTAGATGCCGATGGAGAACTTGCGGTCCTCGCGGCTGAGGCTGCACCCCGGCTTGTCGGCCTCGTCCTCCAGCCGCGGCGGGCGGTCCATGCCGAACTCCGCGCGCTGGGCGTCGGTCAACAGCGTGCACGGGTCGAGCGCCGAGATGTCGATCGTCTTCGGGCGCTTCGACTGCTGCTCCGACGGCTGCCCGGACGGCTCGCGCGAGCCCGTCGGCTCGTCCGACCCGGACGTCCGCCCGGTGGACGTGGACCCGGAGTCGCCGGGGGTCGCGGACCCGTCCGTGGTCTGCGAACAGCCCCCGAGCAGGGCCAGGACGGCGATGAGCGGCACGACACGGCGCATGGGGCCAACGTATCGGATCGGGGTCACCCACAAGGTCGATTGCCGCGGAACCGGCGGGGAGGAAGCGAAGATCGCGCCGGGCCGCCCGCGCGACGCCGCCTTCACGATGCGCACGGCGCGGCGCGGGACCGTAGCCTCGTCGGGGTGGGAGACACCGGACCGGGACGGATCGAGGACTACGCGCTGCTGTCGGACTTGAGGACGGCGGCACTGGTGGGGGTGGACGGGTCGATCGACTGGCTGTGCATGCCGCGGTTCGACTCGCCGTCGTGCTTCTCGCGGCTGCTCGGCACCGAGGACGACGGCCACTGGCGGATCGCGCCGACCGGCGAGGTGGTGTCGGTGCGGCGGTCCTACCGGGACGGCAGCCTGGTGCTGGAGACCGAGTTCGAGACCGTCGACGGCGCCGTGCGGCTGATCGACACCATGCCGCCGGAGCAGGACCACTGGGACGCCGACACCC
The DNA here is from genome assembly GCF_042678885.1 of Saccharothrix hoggarensis. Taxonomy (GTDB): domain Bacteria; phylum Actinomycetota; class Actinomycetes; order Mycobacteriales; family Pseudonocardiaceae; genus Actinosynnema; species Actinosynnema hoggarensis. The sequence continues at coordinate 15,531 of NZ_JBHTLK010000058.1, read as the reverse complement.
GTGTGGTGCGGGTGGTGGAGGGCGTGTCCGGGCAGGTCGAGATGACGTTGCGGTGGGTGCTGCGGTTCGCCTACGCCGACTCGGTGCCGTGGGTGCGGCGCGCGGAGCGGGACGGGCAGGAGTGCGTGCTCGCGGTGGCCGGGCCGTCCGCCGTCGCGCTGTACGGCGACCGCCTGCCGTACCGGGTGCCGGGCGAGCGGGCGCACGAGGCGGTGTTCACGGTCTCCGCCGGCGAGCGGCTGTCCTGGGTGATGGAGTTCGCCTACTCGCCCGACGAGCCGCCCGCGCCGGTGGACGCGCTGTCCGAGGTGGCGCGGTCGGAGGCGTTCTGGCTCGCCTGGTCGTCCCGGATCGGGTACGACGGGCCGCACGCCGACGTCGTGCGGCGGTCGCTGATCACGCTGAAGGGCCTGTCGTACGCGCCGACCGGCGGGATCGTGGCCGCGCCGACGACGTCGCTGCCGGAGACGTTCGGCGGCGAGCGCAACTGGGACTACCGGTACTGCTGGCTGCGCGACGCGACGTTCACGTTGCTGGCGCTGGACAACTTCGGCTGCACGGACGAGGCGCTGGCGTGGCGGAAGTGGCTGCTGCGCGCCGTCGCGGGCGATCCGGCGGACCTCCAGATCATGTACGGGATCGGCGGCGAGCGGCACCTGGTCGAGTGGGAGGTGGACTGGCTGCCGGGCTACCGGGGCGCGCGGCCGGTCCGGATCGGTAACGCGGCCTACCGGCAGCTGCAGCTCGACGTGTACGGCGAGGTGATGGACGCCCTGCACCTGGCGCGGGAGCGCGGGCTGGGCGAGACGCCGGACTCGTGGGCCATGCAGCGCGGCATGATGCGGCACCTGGAGAAGGTGTGGGAGCGGCCCGACAAGGGGCTGTGGGAGGTGCGCGGGCCGGACCGGCACTTCACGCACTCGCGGGTGATGCTGTGGGTGGCGTTCGACCGGGCGGTGCGGGCGGTGGAGGAGTTCGGCCTGCCCGGACCGGTGGCCCGGTGGCGCGAGCTGCGCGACACCGTGCACGCGGAGGTGCTGGCGAAGGGCTGGAACGAGTCGCTGGGCGCGTTCACCCAGTACTACGGCGGCACGGAGCTGGACGCGGCCACGTTGCTGATCCCGGCGGTGGGCTTCCTGCCCGGCGACGACCCGCGGGTGCTCGGCACGATCGACGCCATCGCGGGCGTGCTCAAGCGGGGCGACCTGGTGGACCGGTACGAGACCGGCGTCGGCGAGTCCGAAGTGGACGGGTTGGCCGGTGTGGAGGGAAGCTTCCTGGCGTGCTCGTTCTGGTACGTCGACGCGCTGGCGTTGGCCGGGCGACGCGAGGAGGCGCTGGCGATGTACGACCGGCTGGTCGACCTGTGCAACGACGTGGGGTTGTTGGCGGAGGAGTACGACGCGGGCACGGGGCGGATGTGCGGCAACTTCCCGCAGGCGTTCAGCCACCTGGCGCTGGTGAACAGCGCGGCCGTGCTGCACGGCGGCCACACGCGCGACGAGCGGCACCGGGGCGGTGCGGCGTGAGGGCGGCGGAGGTCGTGCCCGGCCGGCCGGAGGCGTCGCGGGTGGTGGACCGGCCCGACCCGGACCGGCCGGGCGAACTGCTGGTCGAGGGCCTGCTGGTGGGCATGTGCGGCACGGACGTGGAGATCATCCGCGACGGGTTCGGCGTGCTGCCGCCCGGCCGCGATGCCATCGTGCCGTTCCACGAGTCGCTCGGCCGGGTGATCAGCAGCCCCACGCCGGAGTTCGCGCCCGGCGACCTGGTCGCGGGCGTGGTGCGCCGGCCCGACCCCGAGCCGTGCGCGGCGTGCGCGGTGGACGCGTGGGACTTCTGCCGCAACGGCAAGTACACCGAGCGCGGCATCAAGGAGCTGGACGGCTACGGGATGCAGCGGTGGACCGTGCCGCCGAAGTTCGCGGTCAAGCTCGACCCGACGCTCGGCGACGCGGGCGTGCTGACCGAGCCCGCGTCGGTGGTGGCGAAGGCGTGGGCCCGGGCGTCGGCCGCCGCCGAGCGGTCCCACCTGCCCGTCCGGTCGGTGCTGATCACCGGCGCGGGGCCGATCGGGCTGCTGGCGGCGTTGCTGGGCGTGCAGCGGGGCCTGGAGGTGCACGTGGTCGACCGGGTCACCGACGGCCGCAAGCCCGACCTGGTCACCACGTTGGGCGCGACGTACTACTCCGACCTCGCCAAGGTCACCGCCGACGTCGACGTGGCCGTCGAGTGCACCGGCGTGGCGCCGCTGATCTGGGAGTGCGCGCGCCGCGCGTCCGTGACCGTGCTGGCGGGCATCGCGGGCGAGCACGACCCCGTGCCGCTGGACCCGAGCGTGTTCGACGGGATCGTGATGGGCAACAGGACCGTCGTCGGCACGGTCAACGCGGGCCTGCCCGACTACCGCGCGGCCGCCGAGGCGCTGTCCGAGGCCAGCCGCCCGTGGCTGCACGGCCTGATCACCCGCCGCCTGCCGCTCGACCGGTTCACGGACGCGCTGGCCAAGGAGGAGGACGACGTGAAGGTGGTCGTCGACCTGACGTGACGCGGCGTGAGCTGACGCGGCCGGCGTGACCTAGCCGGGCGAGATCTGCAGGATCGGGGTGAACCGGTGGATCGCCGCGGAGCCGGTCGAGAAATTCCGGAGGAACACCTGCACGCGAATTTCTTCACCGCCCAGTTCCGTGTCGAGCACATCTCCGGGCACGTTCGACCAGGTCCACGAGAATGATTCCCTCAACGAGGCCGGACGGAATCTGGTCACGCCGAAGTTCGTGATGAAGTCGTGGTCGGAGTCGTCCCACTCCCAGACGGACGCCCAGTCCTCGAACTCCCAGCCCGCGCTGATCTCCTGCGGGGTGAACGTCTCGGTGACGCTGGTCACGAGCGTCCACCGGTCGCCGTTCTGCGAAGCCGTCAATCGTGCGTTGATAATGTCCATTGCCCCCACATCCTCCGTGAATCGGGCATCGTGAGCACCGACGGGGAGTTCCGACAAGGTGAACGGCAAGAATTTCGGCCTTACACGACCCACCGCCGACCGACCGACCGGTCGCCCCCGTTGATGTGCGTTTTCACCGCTCGGTCAAGCGTGCTCGCCGATTACCGTGAGCACAAGGCGATGCTCCCGTTTAACTCGAAAGAGTGAAGATCGGAGCACCGCCACCCCGAAAAGTGCGGAAGGGCGCCTAGCGGCGGAGGAGTTCGTCGATCGACTCCGGTTTCATCGGCTTCGCGAAGAACCAGCCCTGGCCGGTGTCGCAGCCGATCCGGTGCAGGCGCTTGGCCTGCGCCGGCGTCTCCACGCCCTCCGCGGTGACGCCGAGCTGCAACGCGTGCGCCAGCTGGACCAGCGTCGAGACGATCTGGACGTCCACCGCGTCCTCCTCGTCCGCCGCGCGCAGGCCTTCCATGAACGAGCCCGCGATCTTCAGCTCGTGCACCGGCAGGTGCTTCAGGTACGCCAGGTTCGAGTAGCCGGTGCCGAAGTCGTCGATCGCGATCCGCACGCCCATGTCCGACAACGCCCGCAGCGCCTCCAGCGGCTCGTCGGCGGTGCCCATGATCGCGCTCTCGGTCAGCTCCAGCTGGAGGTGGTGCGGCGGCAGCGCGCACTCGTCCAGGATGCGCTTCACGTCCCGCACCAGCTCCGGGTCGCGCGACTGCCGCACGGCCAGGTTCACGCTGACGAACGGCGCCGCGTCGCCGAACTCCTCCAGCCACCGCCGCGCCTGCTCGCACGCCTTGCGCAGCACCCACCGGCCCAGCGGCACGATCAGCCCGGTCTCCTCGGCCAGCTCGATGAACCGGTCCGGCGCGAGCCGCCCGAACTCCGGGTGCTGCCACCGGACCAGGGCCTCGACGCCCACGACCGTGCTGTCCTCCAGCCGCACCAGCGGCTGGTAGTCCACGTAGAACTCGTCCCGCTCCAACGCCGCCGGCATCGTCGCGGACAACGTGAACCGCGCGACCTCCTTGGCGTTGCGCTCCGGGTTGTACAGCGCCCAGCGCGACTTGCCGTCGGCCTTCGCCCAGTACAGCGTGATGTCGGCGTCGCGCATCAGGTCGGCGGCCGTGGTGCCGGCCAGCGCCCGCTCCACGATGCCGATCGACGCGGACACCGTCAGCTCGTGCCCGCCGATGCGGATCGGCGACTCCAGCTCGCGCAGCACGCGGTCGGCGACGTCCACGATGTCCTGCGTGTCCTGCGAGCCCTCGACCAGGATGACGAACTCGTCGCCGCCCATCCGGGCCACCAGCTTGCCCTCGCCGGACACCGAGTGGTCCAGCCGCCGGCCGACCTCGACCAGGAGCTGGTCGCCGATGTCGTGGCCGAGGCTGTCGTTGATCACCTTGAACCCGTCGAGGTCCAGGTAGCAGAGGCCGGCCCGCTGCCGGGCGCGGTTGTTGAACACGCGGCCGAGGCGTTCCAGGAACAGCGCCCGGTTCGGCAGGCCGGTCAGCGGGTCGTGCAACGCCTGGTAGCGCAGTCGGTTCTGCAGCAGGTGGCGGTCGGTGACGTCCTCGATCATCGCCACCTGGTACTGCGGGTGGCCGTGGTCGTCGCGCACCAGCGACAGGGTGAGGTGGGTCCACACCTGCTCGCCGTCGGCGCGGCGGAACCGCTTCTCGGCCCGGTAGTGGTCGCACTCGCCCGCGGTGAGCTGGTCGTACAGCCGCCAGACGCTGCCGCCGTCCTCGGGGTGCATCAGGTCGCGGATGTTGTACTGCCGCATCTCCTCGACGCTGAACCCCAGCATGTCCTGCAACGCCTGGTTCACGTCGAGGATGCGGCCCTCGATGTCCGCGATGCCGATGCCGATCGCGGCCTCGGTGAACATCGCCCGGAACCGCGCCTCGGACGCGCGCAGAGCGGCTTCGGCCTGGTCACGGGCGTCCAGCACGGCCGCGCGGATCGCCTCCTGCTCGGCCAGCGTCCGCTCCCGCAGCGCGCGGGCGTACCCGGCGGCCAGCGCGCCCTGCAACGCCGCCAGCCGCGACCGCATCAGCTCGTCCGGCGGGATGCCCAGCTCGCCGAGCAGGTCGTCGCCGAGCAGCTGCACGGTGCGGCCGAGCGTGTCGGTGCCGGTGAAGTGCGCCTCGACCAGGCGGGCGCCGATCTCGTAGCCGGGCGCGGTGCGGAACGGGCTGGCGTGCAGCGCGTGGACCAGCACCTCGGTCAACGCCTGGAGGTGCTCGGCGACCTCGGCCCTGGTCATGGGAACGTAGCTGCTGCCGATCACCGCGGTGGCCCAGGTGCGGGCGAACGCCTCCGCCCCGGCCAGTACGGCGGGGTCGAGGTTCGATCGGCCCGGTGCTGCCACCCGATGGTCAACCTGTTCCGTCATGTCCGCCGGCCTACCGCCACAACCGAGAGGATACGGCCGGTCGCCGACCGAGGTCGACAGCTGCGCCGTCCGTGGGATCGGCTTCCCGGCCGTTCATCAGGGCCTCCGCCCGACGCCACCGAAGCTGAGGAAGTGCGCGGCGCCCTCGTCCACGTCGTCCGGCGACTCCGGGTGCCACAGCGGCAAGCGGGCCACCCCCGGCTCGACCAGCTCGAACCCGTCGAACAGGGCCTGCACCTCGCGCTTGGGCCGGAAGCACATCTCGCTGACGCCCTTGTTGTAGACCTTCTTGGCGTCGTCCCACGCCGGGTCCCACTCGCCTTCCTCGTACCCGGCGTGCGAGATCGCCAGGTAGCTGCCGGACGGCAGGGCGTCCCGGTAGTCGGCGACGATCCCGCCGGGGTTCTCGGCGTCCGGCACGAAGTGCAGCAGCGCGACCATGAGCACGCCGATCGGCCGGTCGAAGTCGAGCAGGCCCTCCACCTCGGGCGACTTCAGCACGCGCTGGGCGTCCCGCACGTCCGTCTGCAGCACGCCGACCAGCTCGTTCCCGGTCAGGATGGCCCGGCTGTGGGCGACCGCGACCGGGTCGATGTCGACGTACACCACGCGGGCGCCGGGGTCGGTGGCCTGGGCGATCTCGTGGACGTTGCCCACGGTCGGGATGCCCGAGCCCAGGTCGAGGAACTGGCGGACGCCCCGCGCCAGCATGTACCGCACCGCGCGCCGCAGGAACGCCCGGTGGTTGAGGATGATGCTCTTGAGCACCGGCACGTCCGCGAGGACCTTGTCGCCCACGGCGCGGTCGATGGCGAAGTTGTGCGCACCGCCCAGCCAGTAGTCGTAGACCCGCGCGATGCTCGGGCGGCCCAGGTCGATGTCGCCCGGGGCCCAGGTAGGCCGCTCCACGCCGTCCACCGTTCTCTCCTCGACGTCCACTCGTGTCCCACCGTTGCGGTGACCCCCACATCATGGGCCAATCCGGTGAGTTAGCACACCGTCCGTCTGCCGCGAGTTCCGAATCGCCCTCCGCCGAACTGATCACCGTGAAGAATGACCGCCTTGTGAAGCACGTGTGGATCGTCGGGGCGGTCGTCGTGGTGGCCGCCGCCGTGCTGCTGGTGGTCCGGCACCGGCGCGAGCGCAGCCTCCTGCTGCCGACGCTCACCGGTTCCATCGGCGCGTTCCTGCTGGTCACCGGCTGGTTGTTCCTGGTAGACCCCGGTGCGCCGAAGAACGAGGCGATCAAGACCGGCGGCCTCGCGGGCGGCGCGATCGTGGCGCTGTACGCGCTCTGGCTGAACGACCGGCGGCGGCGGACCGACGAGGACCGGCAGCTCGTCGAGGTGGCCCGGCAGCGGTTGGAGGACGCGCGGGCCGAACACGACCGGTCGCGGGTCGCCGACGAACGATTCGCCCGATCGGTTGAATTGCTCGGTCACGAAGCGGAGCAGGTCCGGGTGGGCGCGATGCACGCCCTGGCGGGCCTGGCGCGCTCGCGGGCGGAGTACGCCCAGACCGTGCTCGACGTGCTGTGCGCCTACCTGCGGCGGCCGTTCGAGGTGGAGGAGCTCGACGACGGCGGCCTGGACCGCGACGAGCGCGAGCTGGAGGTGCGGCTCACCGCGCAGCGGTTGATCGCCGACCTGCTGCCGCCGGCCGACGTCCCGGACGCGCCCCGCTACAACCTCGACCTGACCAGGGCCTACCTCGAGTACTTCGACCTGTCCCGGCGCCAGGTCGGCGGGCTGCTGCTGCGCTCGGCCAGGCTGATCGAGTCGAACTCGTTCCACCACACCGTCGTCCACGGCAACGCCTACTTCACCGCCGCGACCAGCCCCGGCCGGCTGTACCTGCACCACGTGGTCTTCCACGGCGACGCGTGGTTCAGCCGGTTCAGCGCCGCCCAGACCGTGGACTTCGCCGGGACGAGGTTCCTCGGCGGCAACAAGTTCGCCGAGTCGCGGTTCCTCGGTCGGGTGAACTTCGAGGGCTGCGAGTTCGCCCGGCCGATCGACTTCGAGAAGGCCAGGTTCGAGGCCGGCGTCAACCTGGCGCTCGCCCGACCGGCGGTGGCCCGCACGCACGGCATGCACGTGTCGCTGGAGCACGAGAACGCGCTGCCCGACGGCTGGGTGGTGGAGCGCCGCGAGGGCGGCGCCGGACTGGTCAGGAGCTGACGTGCGGGGACGCGGGTTGCTGGTGGCGAGCGTGCTCGCCTCGGTCCTGGTGGCGGTGACGACGACGGCGGTCCTGCTGCTGGTCGACCCGAGGCAGCCGAAGGCGGAGGCGATCAAGACCGGCGGGCTGGCGGGCGGCGCGATCGTCGCGCTGTACGCGCTGTGGCTGAACGACCGGCGGCGGCGCACCGAGGAGGCGCGGCACGAGCTGGAGAGCGAGAAGGTCGCCGACGAGCGGTTCGCCCGCGCCGTCGAACTGCTCGGCAACGAGGCCGACCAGGTGCGGGTGGGCGCGATGCACGTGCTCGCGGGCCTCGCCCAGACGACGCCGAGGTACAAGCAGACGGTGCTGAGCGTGCTGTGCGCCTACCTCCGCCGGCCGTTCGATCACGGCTCCATCGACGAGAAGCCGGAGGACCCCGACCAGGCGTTCTTCGGCAAGCCCGAGCGGGACGTGGCGCCCGAGCAGGACCACGAGATGACGGTCCGGATGACCGCGCAACGGCTGATCACGGACCTCCTGCCGTGGGGCGGCGACCCGGACGAGTCCCAGTACCACCTCGACCTGACCGGCGCGAAGCTCGTGCACTTCCGGCTGGAGGGCCGCCGGTTCGGCCGGCTCGTCGCGCGGCGGGCCCAGTTCTACGGGATCACCGCGTTCCGCGAGGTCTCGCTGAGCAAGCCCGCGCTGTTCTCCGGCGCGGCGTTCCACGGCCGCGCGGACTTCCGGGCGGCGAGGTTCCACGGCGGCCTCTCGCTGCAGGACACCGCGTTCCACGGCGAGCTGAACCTCTCGGGCGCGGCCGTCGGCACGTTCCTGCACGTGACGCCGAAGCCGCCGGAGCAGCAGGTCGGCGCCCTCGAGGTGCTGGCCGACACCGCGTTCCGCGTCGACCCGACCGGGTGGCGGCTGACCGGCGCCGGCCACGTCCCGGCCGGCCTCCAGGACCCGGTGCGGCAAGACTGACACCGGACCGTCCGGAGCACCGACCACACACGGAGGTACGCGGAATGCTCACCCGCCGGATCGGAGGAGTCGAGGTCAGCGCCATCGGCCTGGGCGCGATGCCGATGTCGCTGGACAGCCGCCCCGAGCGCGCCCAAGCCCTGGAGACGATCCGCACGGCGCTCGACAAGGGCGTGACGCTGATCGACACCGCGGACGCGTACTCGGCCGACGACCGCGACTTCGGGCACAACGAGGAGCTGATCGCCGAGGCGCTGAAGGGCGTCGACGGCGTCATGGTCGCCACCAAGGGCGGCCACACCCGCACCCCCGGCGGCGGCTGGGGCCTGAACGGGCGGCCCGAGTACCTGAAGTCGGCGTGCGAGGCGTCGTTGCGCCGGCTCGGCGTGGACGCGATCGACCTGTACCAGTTCCACCGGCCCGACCCGGACGTGCCGACCGCCGAGTCGGTGGGCGCGCTGGCCGAGCTGCTGGACGAGGGCAAGATCCGGCTCGCGGGCGTGTCGAACTTCGACCCGGCGCAGATCCGGGAGGCGAACGAGGTGCTGGGCGGCCGGCTGGCGAGCGTGCAGAACCAGTTCTCGCCCGCGTTCCGGTCCAGCGAGCCGGAGCTGGAGCTGTGCGCCGAGCTGGACATCGCGTTCCTGCCGTGGAGCCCGCTGGGCGGCATCGGCTCGGCCGGTGAGCTGGGCGCGCGGTTCGCCGCGTTCTCCGAGGTCGGCCGCGCGCACGGGGTCAGCCCGCAGCAGGTGTGCCTGGCGTGGATGCTCGCCAAGGCGCCGCAGGTGGTGCCGATCCCCGGCTCGTCGCGGCCCGCGAGCATCTCCGACTCGGCCGACGCCGTGCACCTCGAGCTGTCCGAGGAGGACCTGGCGCGTCTGGACGGGTGACGTCCCCCGGATGCGGAACGGCGCGGATGGCCGCACGATCAGGCAGACGTGCCGGCACCGCGGACCGAACGGGGGTGTGGATGGCGACGCACACCCGTCAGCGCACGCCGACGTCCTCGGCTGTTCCACGCGGGTGGGACTGGCGGTGGCACGCGGCCGGGCGCTCCCCCGGCGACCGGAACCCCTTCAACGGCAACGACGAGCAGTCGCGCGGGATCGCACTCGGGTAGACGTGTTGCTCCGTCTTCGTGACTAATTCACGGGAACCCTGGCCAATTGGTTAGCGGTGCAGCACACTGCCCATCGAGTCAACACCCTGCACTGGCTCAAGGAGTCACCGATGAACACGTTCGCACGCTCCGCCACCGCTCTCCTCGCCACCATCAGCCTGGGGCTGGTCGCCTTAACGGGCACCGCCCAGGCCGAACCGGTGGTCGAGGACCACGCCATGGGTTCGCAGATCGCCAAGCACGAGGGGCGCGGCGACCAGCGCATCGTCATCAACACCGACCCGAGCGCCCAGGCCGTCGTGTACGGCATCGACGTCAGCGGCCACCAGGGCAACGTCGACTGGGCCTACTGGTGGGGCCAGGGCAAGCGGTTCGCCTACGTCAAGGCGACCGAGAGCACCGGCTACCGCAACCCGTACTTCGCCCAGCAGTACAACGGTTCCTACAACATCGGCATGATCCGCGGCGCCTACCACTTCGCGCTGCCCGACCGGTCCACCGGCACCGCCCAGGCCGACTACTTCGTCAACAACGGCGGCGGCTGGTCCCGCGACGGCAAGACCCTGCCCGGCGCGCTGGACATGGAGTACAACCCGTACGGCTCCACCTGCTACGGGCTCAGCAAGGCCAGCATGACCTCGTGGATCAGGGCGTTCAGCGACCGCTACCACGCCCGCACGTCCCGCTGGCCGGTCATCTACACGTCGACCAGCTGGTGGAACCAGTGCGTCAGCGGCGACTTCAGCTCCACCAACCCGCTGTGGGTCGCCCGCTACTCGTCCACCGTCGGCACGCTGCCGTACGCGTGGTCGATCTACACGTTCTGGCAGTACTCGTCCTCGCCGATCGACCAGAACCAGTTCAACGGCGCCTACGACCGCCTCCAGGCGCTGGCGAACGGCTGACGTCCGCCCGCGGGTGACGGTGGCCGGCCGGGGGACTCCGCACCCCGGCCGGCCACCACCCACGTCAGTCGAACAGCGCGGGGAGGGTGCCCTCCCACGCCTCGCGCAGCTCGGCCAGCGGCAGCGAGCCCAGCTCCTGGATCTCCAGGGCGTCGGACTCGGGGTCCACCACGCCGACCTTGCGCCACGGCAGGCCGCGCGCGGTGCACATGTCCGTGAACCGCAGCTCCTCCGTGCGCGGCACGGCCACCAGCACGCGGGCCGTCGACTCGCTGAACAGCTCGGTGAACAGGTCGCCGTCGAGGAACACCCGCGCGCCGACCTCGCCGATCAGGCACGTCTCCACGAGCGCCTGCGCCAGGCCGCCGTCGGACAGGTCGTGCGCGGCGGACAGCATGCCGTCGCGCGAACCCGCCACCAGCACCTCGCCCAGCAGCTTCTCCCGCGCCAGGTCCACCTTCGGCGGCAGGCCGCCCAGGTGCCCATGCACGACGTGCGCCCACTCCGAGCCGCCGAACTCCTCGCGCGTCTCGCCGAGCAGCAGCAGCGTCTCGCCGGCCTCCGCGCCGATCCCGGTCGGGATGCGGCGGCGGACGTCGTCGATCACGCCCAGCACGCCCACGACCGGCGTCGGCAGGATCGCCGTCGAACCGGTCTGGTTGTAGAAGCTGACGTTGCCGCCGGTCACCGGGATGCCCAGCTCGACGCACCCGTCCGCGAGGCCCTTCACGGCCTGCTCGAACTGCCACATCACCGCCGGGTCCTCCGGCGAGCCGAAGTTCAGGCAGTTCGTGACGGCGACCGGCGTCGCGCCCGTCGTGGCCACGTTCCGGTAGGCCTCGGCCAGCGCCAGCTGCGCGCCCGCGTACGGGTCCAGCTTGGTGTAGCGGCCGTTGCAGTCGGTGGACAGCGCCACGCCGCGGTTGGTCGACTCGTCGATCCGGATCATGCCCGAGTCGGACGGCTGCGCGAGCACCGTGCCACCGCGCACGTACCGGTCGTACTGCTGCGTGACCCACCGCTTCGACGCCAGGTTCGGCGACGCCGCCATCGTCTTGACCAGGTCGAGCAGCTCGTCCTTCGCCGGCTTGGGCAGCCGGTCGGGGGTGTCGGCCTGCAGCGCGTCCTGGTCGGCCGGGCGCTCGATCGGCCGGTCGTACACCGGGCCCTCGTGCGCGACGGTGCGCGGCGGCACGTCCAGCACGACCTCGTCGTGCCACGTGATCACCAGCCGGTCGCCCTCGGTGACCTCGCCGATCTCGGTCGCGATGACGTCCCACTTCGCGCAGACCGCCATGAACGCGTCCAGGTCCTCCGGCCGCACGACCGCGCACATGCGCTCCTGCGACTCGCTGGACAGGATCTCCGCCGGCGTCATGCCGGTGGCGCGCAGCGGAACCCGGTCGAGGTAGACGTGCATGCCGCCGTCACCGGCGCTGGCCAGCTCCGACGTCGCGCAGGCCAGGCCCGCGCCGCCCAGGTCCTGGATGCCGACGACGATCCGCTCGGCGAACAGCTCCAGGCAGCACTCGATCAGGACCTTCTCGGTGAACGGGTCGCCCACCTGCACGCTCGGCAGCTTCTTGCGCTTGCCCGCGCCCGCCGAGTCGTCGAACGTCTCGGACGCCAGCACGGACACGCCGCCGATGCCGTCCAGACCCGTCCGCGCGCCGAACAGGATGACCTTGTTGCCGGTGCCCGAGGCGTGCGCCAGGTGCAGGTCCTCGACCCGCATCGCCCCCACGCACAGGGCGTTGACCAGCGGGTTGCCCGCGTAGGTCGCGTCGAACACGACCTCGCCGCCGATGTTCGGCAGGCCCAGGCAGTTGCCGTAGCCGCCGACGCCCGCGACGATGCCCGGCAGCACGCGGCGGGTGTCCGGCGCGTCGGCCGGCCCGAACCGCAGCGGGTCCATCACGGCCAGCGGGCGCGCGCCCATCGCCAGGATGTCGCGCACGATGCCGCCCACGCCCGTCGCCGCGCCCTGGTACGGCTCGACGTAGGACGGGTGGTTGTGGCTCTCGGCCTTGAACGTGATCGCCCAGCCGTCGCCGATGTCGACCACGCCCGCGTTCTCGCCGATGCCCGCCAGCATCTTCTCGCGCATCTCGTCGGTGGTCGTCTCGCTGAAGTACTTCAGGTGCACCTTGGACGACTTGTAGGAGCAGTGCTCGCTCCACATCACCGAGTACATGGCCAGCTCGGCGTCCGTGGGGCGGCGGCCCAGGATCTCCTTGATGCGGGCGTACTCGTCGTCCTTCAGGCCCAGCTCCTTGTAGGGCTGCTCCTGGTCGGGCGTGTTCTCCGCGTTCTTGACGGTGTCGACGGTCATCAGGCCTTCACCACCGAGTCGACGAGGGACAGGAACATGCCGAGGCCGTCGTCCGTGGGGCCGGTGAGCGCGTCGATCGCGTGCTCCGGGTGCGGCATGAGGCCGACGACGCGGCCGTTGGCGCTCGTGATGCCGGCGATGTCGTTGCGCGAGCCGTTCGGGTTCTCCCCGACGTAGCGGAACACGACCCGGCCCTCGCCCTCCAGCTCGTCCAGGGTGGACCGGTCGGCCTGGTAGCCGCCCTCGCCCGACTTCAGCGGCACGAGGATCTCGGCGCCCTGGTCGTACCGGGACGTCCACGCGGTCGCGTTGTTCTCGACCTTCAACCACTGGTCGCGGCACACGAAGTGCAGCTTGTGGTTGCGGATCAACGCGCCGGGCAGCAGGTGAGCCTCGCACAGGATCTGGAAGCCGTTGCAGATGCCGAGGACCGGCATGCCCTTCTTCGCCGCGTCCACCACTTCCTGCATGACGGGGGCGAACCGGGCGATCGCGCCGCAGCGCAGGTAGTCGCCGTAGGAGAACCCACCGGGCACGATGACCGCGTCGACGTTCTTCAGGTCGTGGTCGGCGTGCCAGAGCTTGACCGCCTCCCCGCCCGCGTACTCGACCGCGCGGGCCGCGTCGACGTCGTCGAGGGTGCCGGGGAAGGTGATCACACCGACCCTCATGCCTCGACCCGCCTCACGACCCAGTCCTCGATGACCGGGTTGGCGAGGAACGTCTCGGCGATCTTCGCGAGCGTGGCGTCGTCGACGTCGTCGGCGACCTCCAGCTCGAAGTGCTTGCCCTGGCGGACACTGGTGATTCCGTCGAACCCGAGACGGGGCAGCGCGTTGGCCACCGCCTGTCCTTGCGGGTCGAGGATTTCGGGCTTCGGCATGACGTCGACGACGACTCGGGCCACGACAGGCTGCTCCAAGCTAGGAGGGCTGGCGGTACTCGCAGAGCCTACCTGACCTGGGTGTTCATCAACTTCACAGGTGGTGGGCGGCACACGTTCACCTCGGATCACCCGATCGTGACAAGGTCATCTCGGGTGGGTGTCTGGTAATCTGGGTCTCGCCAAGGCCTCGTAGGCCGAGGAAGTGGGCCCAGCCAACGTCCGGACGGTCGACGGCTGGGTTTCGCGCTGTCTAGGGCGATTCGTCGAGGCGGACGATCCGTACGACGATCCCCTCCACGCGCCGCGCCCAGTCACCGCCGGCCCCGTAGGACCACGCGACCGCGTCGGCGATCCAGATCAGCGGTTCCGAGACGGCGTTCAGGTGCTCGTAGGCCAGCAGGGCGGCCCTGGGGAACTTGCCCAGCCCGGCCCGGATCGTGCGCACGTCGAGGACGTCGCGATCTTCGCGCGAGTCCAGCGCCAGCCGGCTCGCGTTCAGCTCCAGCACGTCGGCGGTCAGCCGGGCCAGGCATGCCTGCCGGGCGGCTTCCGGCCCCTCCGAGCACGACCGCCGGTAGACGGCGACGCGGGCGCCGGCCTGCGACAGTTGCGAGAGGACGGCCCTCCTCCGCTGCGGCGTCTCCTTCTTGAAGTGCAGTTCGCGCTGGCCCGGCAGGAGCAGTCCCCGCAGGAGGGTGCGCAGTCGGCGCAGGTCCGACGGGATCACAATGGCCGCCGCGAGCAGGTACGTGTCGTTGCGGCGGGATTCGTCGACGAAGACGTGCACACTCACGGAGGTCTATCGGCGCCCGTCCCGTCCACCTGGAACGATCCCGCCCGAACGTGTGTTCGCGTGCCCCACCGGTCCCGGCCTCCGCTGGGACCACCCCCGTTCGCCTTGCGCGGACGGGCTGGCGGGGCGGCCGGTGGGGACGGAAGGTGGGGATCATGCGCATCCTGGTGCTCGGAGGCACGGTTTTCCTGGGCAAGGCGACGGCCGCCGAGGCGGTCGGGCGGGGTCACGACGTGGTGTGCGCGGCACGCGGGCAGTCCGGCCAGGCGCCCGCGGGCGCGACGCACGTCGTCGTCGACCGGGACGTCGACCTGGGCCCGCTGGAGGGCGCCCGCTTCGACGCGGTCGTGGACCTGGCGACCATGTCCGTGACGTGGGTCCGGCGGGCGCTGAGATCGGTTTCCGCCGACCACTGGACGTTCGTCTCGAGCTGCTCGGTCTACGCCGACCACTCCACGCCCGGCAGCACGGCCACGCTCGCCCCGCTGGAGGACGACCACGACGCGCCGATGTCGCCCGACCGCTACGGCGCGATCAAGGTGGCCAGTGAGAACGCCGTGCGCGACGCCCGCGGCGACGACGCGTTCATCGTCCGCGCGGGCCTGATCACGGGCCCCGGCGACAAGAGCGACCGGTTCGGGTACTGGGTCAACCGGCTGGCCAAGGGTGGCCGGGTCGCCGTGCCCGACGCGCCCGACCAGCCCGCGCAGCACGTCGACGTGCGCGACCTCGCCGCGTGGATCGTGGACGCCGCCGAGCAGCGCGTCACCGGCACCTACGACGCGATCGGGCCGGCCAACCCGCTGTCCCTGGTCCTCGGCGAGATCGCGGGCGCGGTGGCGCCGCAGGGCACCCAACTGGTCCGCGTCCCCGACGACGTCCTCCAGCGGCACGAGGTCACGCCGTGGGCGGGGCCGCGGTCGCTGCCGCTGTGGCTGCCGCCGAGCCACCGGGCGCTGATGTTCCGCGACGCGGGCCCCGCGCTCGCCGCCGGCCT
>NZ_JBHTLK010000057.1:0-35459 GCF_042678885.1 Saccharothrix hoggarensis | reverse complement strand
CCCGCCCCGGCGGTCGCCGCACCGCCCACGCCGCCGGCGCAGCCCGCCGCGGCCACCCCGGAGGCCAAGCCGCAGCGCAGCTGGCCGATCAACCCGATGAACGGCGAACCGCCGCTCACCCTGTTCCGGCACAAGAAGATGGTGGAGCTGCCGATCGGCCTGGAGGTGGACCGCTTCGGCGACGGATCGGGCAACCTCGTGTACGCGGCGGGCACCCCGTTCCCGGAGCGCTCGCTGGTGCCGTCGTGGATCAACCGCCCGTACCGGGTGTACCGGCTGCGCCGGCCGGTCGAGGCGTTGACCGGCATCGCGGTGCCGTGGTTCGAGCAGCCGGGTGGCGGCACCGCCTACCTGATGCCGAAGACGATCGAGGACATGCTGGCCGACGGCGTGCTGGTCGAGGTCGCCAACCAGGAGGCCCCGACCCACTGAGCTGGCGCCCAGACCGCGCCGACCCGGAACCCGCCGACCCGGAACCCGCCGACCCGGAACCCGCCGACCCGGCAGGCGGGTCTACGAGACCCGCAGACCGTGCGCGGCGGCGAAGGCGACGGCCGTGTCCAGGTCCACCCGCGCACCGCGCAGGGTGGCCTGGACGAGCCCGTCGGCGTCCAGCCGCGTCCCGCGCAGGTCGGCCCCTTCCAACCGGCAGCCCAGCAACCGGGCCCCGGTCAGGTCGGCGTCGCGCAGGTCCGCCTCCCGCAGGTCGGCGCCTTCGAGGTTGGCCTCGCGCAGCCGCATCCCGCGCAGCGACGCCTTCGGCAGCACGGCCCCGGACAGCCCGGCCAGCGTGAGATCGGTCTCCTTCACCGTGATCGGCCGCATCGCGCAGTCCACGAACACCGACCCGAGCCACGAGCACGACGTGAACGTGGTCGACGCGAGCACCGCGCGGGTGAACCGGCAGGAGCGGAACGCGGTGGCGGTGTGCGTCGACTCGCCCAGGTCGGTCCGGTCGAACGTGCAGTCCGTGAACGTGCAGCCGGACGTCGACACGCCGCGCAGGTCGGCCTCGGTGAAGTCGCACCGGACGAACGACCGCCCCTGCCACCGCTGCCCGTACATGACCGCGTCGGTGTAGTCCTCGTCGATGATCTCCTCGATGATGTCCACTGTCACACCTTGTCATCGTTCGCCAGTTGGTAACCTCCGACCTGCCGGGCAAACCGCCCGGTGCGCGGTCCCGGAGTAGAGACCGCCGCTGACAGGTCGTCAGCCTGCCTAGTGGTCGTGCCCGAGGACTGAAGCCACAACATTCGGGAAGGCACATGACCCGCACGCCCGTGAATGTCACCGTCACCGGTGCGGCCGGCCAGATCGGCTACGCACTCCTGTTCCGCATCGCCTCCGGCCACCTGCTGGGCCCGGACGTACCGGTGCGCCTGCGCCTGCTGGAGATCCCGCAGGCCGTCAAGGCCGCCGAGGGCACCGCGATGGAGCTGGACGACTGCGCGTTCCCGCTGCTGACCGGCATCGACATCACCGACGACGCCAAGACCGCCTTCGACGGCGTCAACGTGGCGCTGCTGGTGGGCGCCCGCCCGCGCACGAAGGGCATGGAGCGCGGAGACCTGCTGGAGGCCAACGGCGGCATCTTCAAGCCGCAGGGCGAGGCGATCAACGCGGGCGCGGCGGACGACGTGCGCGTGCTGGTGGTCGGCAACCCGGCCAACACGAACGCCCTGATCGCCCAGCAGCACGCGCCGGACGTGCCGGCCGCGCGGTTCACCGCGATGACCCGCCTCGACCACAACCGGGCGCTGTCGCAGCTGGCGAAGAAGCTCGGCGTGTCGGTCACCGACATCAAGAAGCTGACGATCTGGGGCAACCACTCGGCCACCCAGTACCCGGACCTGTTCCACGCCGAGGTCAACGGTCAGATCGCGGCCGAGGCCGTGAACGACCAGGCCTGGCTGGAGAACGAGTTCATCCCGACCGTCGCCAAGCGCGGCGCGGCGATCATCGAGGCGCGTGGCGCGTCCTCGGCGGCGTCGGCGGCGAACGCGGCGATCGACCACGTCCACGACTGGGTCAACGGCACCGCCGAGGGCGACTGGGTCTCGATGGCGGTCCCGTCGGACGGCTCGTACGGCGTGCCGGAGGGCCTGATCTCGTCGTTCCCGGTCACCGTGTCGGGCGGCGAGTACTCGATCGTGCAGGGCCTGGAGATCGACGACTTCTCCCGCGCCCGCATCGACGCCTCCGTGGCCGAGCTGGTCGAGGAGCGCGACGCGGTGAAGGCCCTCGGCCTGATCTGATCGTCCGCGCACCGAGCCGTACCCATGAGGGGGCCGCCGAGGGTGGCCCCCTCGTGGCATGTTGGTGGTCATGAACCAGTGGCCCGTGCCCACGCCCGAACTGCCCGCCGACGTCCACCCCGCGCTCGCCGCCACCGCGCTCGCCGCGTCCCGCGCCTACGGCGAGGCGCGCCGCGACTTCACCCGCGTGCAGCTGCGGGAGGAGGTCGCCGACGGCGCCGACGGCACGCCGACCATGCGCGTGGACGCGATCGTGGAGGCCGCGATCGCCGAGGCCGCCGCGGCGGCGGGCGCGAACCTGCTGTCCGAGGAGGCGGGCTTCCTGGACAACGGTTCCGCCGCGACCCTCGTGATCGACCCGGTGGACGGGTCCGCGAACGCCGCGCTCGGCGTGCCGCTGTCGTGCTTCGCGGGCGCGCTGGTGATCGACGACGAGCCGGTGGAGGCGCTCACCGTCTGGTTCGACACCGGCCGGGCGTGGTCGGCGCACGCGGACCGGCCCACGCCGTACCGCACGACCGGCCGCACGTCGCTCAAGGGCGCGTCGGTGTGCCTGATGCGCCCCAAGCGCGGCACCGAGGAGGCGTGGATGCGGGTGGCGAACCAGGCCGACCGCATCCGCGTGCTGTGCACGACGTGCCTGGAGGCGATGTTGGTCGCGGAGGGCTCGGTGGACGCGTTCGCCGACCCCGGTTCGGACACCCACCGGCTGATGGACCTGATCGCCGCCCTGGTGACGGTGCCCGCCGCCGGCGGCGCGCTGCTCGACCTGCGCGGCCGGCCGCTGACGTTCGACCTGGACCTGTCGCGCCGGTGGTCGGGCATCGCCGCCGCGACGCCCGCGCTGGCCGACGAGCTGATCACCACGATCCTCGGTTGATCGGAACCGGCGGAACGGGGAGCGTTCCCAGGTTGCCGTTTCGCTCACGCCGCCGCGCCGGCGCGCCGTTCGATCACGCGGATCGGTACCACCGCGCGGTTTCCGCGACCGCCTGCTCGTGCGGCGTGACGGGGAACCGGCCGAACGTCGCCTCGAACGCCGAGTGGTCCACGACCCACGGCGCGGTCCGCTGGTGCGCCAGTTCGCCGATGCCGCGCAGCCGCTTGTCGAACAGCGCGCCGAGGGTGATGACCCCGGACGGCAACGCCCGCGGCTTGCGCCCGTTGCCGAGCACGCGCCCGGCGAGGGCGATGAACTCGCGCACGGTCACCGTCTCGGCGGCCGGCGTGTGCCACACCCCGCCGTCGGCGCGCTCGTCGTCACCGAGCACGATCTGCGCGCGGGCGGTGTCGGCGAGGTGGGCGAACGTGTGCGGCACGTCCAGCGGGCCGAACCACATCGCGGCCTTGCCCAGCGCCATCGGCTTGACGACCAGCTCGCCGGGCAGCGAGCCGGCGCCGCCGGGGCCGTAGTAGTCCGAGGACCGGCCGATCGCGACCGGCACGGACGCCTGCCGCAAGCGCTTGCCCAGCTCGCTGCGCAGCTTCTCCTTCACCCCGATCGGGCGTTCCGGCGTGGCCTCGGTCAGCGGGCCCGTCACCGGCCCGTACGCGTAGAGGTTGTCCGCGTACACGATCTTCGCGCCCACGGCCTCGGCCGCCGCGACGGTGTTCTCCACCATCGTCGGCAGCATGGCGGCCCAACTCGGGTACGGCACGTTGGCGGCCAGGTGGACCACCGAGGCGCCCCGGACGGCGTCGAGCGTCGCGGCACGGTCCAGCAGATCGGCCCGGAAGTCTTGCGCGCCTTCAGGAATTCCACCCGAACGTGTTACCGCGCGGACCTCTCTGCCGTCCGCCACGAGTTGCCGGGCGATCTCCCGGCCGATGCCCCGCCCCGCTCCCAGCACGACCACCGTCATGACGCCCCCTCGGTACGAAGCTCTCACTGTTGTTAGAAGTTCTAACACAAGTTAGAGTGCTTCTGTCAAGGAGGTTCCGGGCAGTGGTCAACGCGCGTCGTGAGCGGTTCCGCGAGGAGACGAAGGACGAGGCCAAGCGCATCGCGCTGGAGCAGTTGGCGCAGCAGGGGATCGGGGGTGTCTCGGTCAACGCCATCGCCAAGCGCATGGGCGTGACCGGGCCCGCGCTCTACCGGTACTTCAAGGGGCGCGACGACCTGCTGACCGAGCTCGTGCGCGACGCGTGGCACGACCTCGCGGACGCGGTGGAGGCCGCCGTCGCGGCGGCCGAGGGCGCGGAACCACCCGAGCGGGTCCGTGCGTTCGCGGCGGCGTTCCGGGCGTGGGCGGTCGACGCGCCGCACCGCTACCTGCTGCTGTTCGGCACGCCGGTGCCGGGCTACCAGGCGCCCGTGGACACGATCGCGGCCGCGCACCGCACGATGAGCGCGTTCCTGAGCGTGCTGCCGGCGGCAGCCGGAGCGGCGGCGGGAACGCGGGACGAAGCCCGTGGAGGGCCCACGACCGAGCGCGCCGCACTGGACGCCCAGCTCGCGGCGTGGGCCGACTCACGCGGCGAGGGGTCCGTGCCCCCCGCCGTCCTGCTCACCGGCCTGCGGGGGTTCACCAGGCTGCACGGCGTGCTGAGCCTGGAGGTCACCGGCCAGTTCGGACCTATGGGGATCGACCCGGCGCTGGTCTACCGCGCCGAGGTCGAGTCCTTGATCCTGGGTGATTCCGAGGTCCGCGGCTCGACCAGGCTGTCGGGGCCGGGGTAGACCAGCCCTTCGTGGCCGTCGGAGAAGCGGACGAGGTACGGGGGCGCACCTTCCGAGCCGCGCACTTCCAGGATCTCGCCGATCGTCTCGTCGAGGCCCACCGCGCGGCTGTGGATGTGCAACCGGTCGCCTACTGTCGCGTGCATCTGCAACACCTCCGGTGCGTCACAGCGTAGAACTGTCCCGAAGGTACCGACAGCCTGACAATTCCGCTCAGGCGCAGGCGTTCGACAACTTCGCGACCTGGTCCAGCTTCTCCTGCGACCACGCGGCGAAGTTCGACGGGTCGAGGTCCTGGACCGTCACGTTGCTCATGGTGTCGGAGACACCCGTGATGGCGTCCTTGAGCGTCGTGTCCCCGGCCTTGGCGGCGAGGTCGTTCAGCTCCTGGGCCTTCTTCTGGGTCTCCTCCATCGCCTTCTGCGGGTCCGCCGTGTCCGGGGTGAAGCCCGCGAGCTTGAGCGCCTCGATGCAGAGCGTCGCCTTGTCGGCGGCCTGGTTGACCTGGTTGGCCGTGTCCGAAGCCTGCTGCACGGCCTCGCACCCGGACACCGCCCCGACGAGCCCCAGAGCCAGGAGGAAGGTGGCGACCGGACGACCTGCGCGCATAAGGGGCTCCCGTTTTTGTGTTGACCGTTTCGTCCGACTCTACCGACGCGCGTACAGCCGACGCACCACATCGTCGATTTCCGGTTCCACCACTACGAGGTCGTGCACCTCCGCGCGGGCCGCGACGGCCGCGATCAGCGCCGCCGCCGTGGTGTCGGACCGGCGGAACGCGAGGTGGTGTCGCAAACCGTTCAGCTCGGCGCGGGCGGACGTGACGCCGGGCAGGTCCGCCAACCCGGTGGCGGGTTTCTCCAGGTCCACGACCAGGACGCGGTCCGGGGCGACCTCGGCCCGCAGCCCGTCCAGCGGCCCGTCGGCGAGCACCGTGCCGCGGTCGATCACGACCAGGCGCGGGCACAGCCGCTCGATGTCGTCGAGGTCGTGCGTGGTGAGCAGCAGGGTGGTGCCCCGCTGGGTGTTCAGGTCGGCCAGGAATTCGCGCAGCCGTTCCTTCGATTCCAGGTCGAGGCCGATCGTGGGCTCGTCCAGGACGAGCAGTTCCGGACCGTGCAGCAGGGCCGCGGTGACCTCGCCGCGCATCCGCTGGCCCAACGAGAGCTGGCGGACCGGGGTGCCCAGGAACGGCCCCAGCTCCAGCAGGTCCACGCACTCCCGCAGCCTGGTCTCGTGGTCGGCGCGCGGCACCCGGTAGATGGCGCGGAGGAGGTCGAAGCTGTCCCGCAGCGGCAGGTCCCACCAGAGCTGGCTGCGCTGGCCGAACACGACGCCGATCCGCCGGGCCAGGTCGCGCCGGGACCTCGAAGGGTCCACACCGGACACTCGGACGTGCCCGGACGTCGGCACCAGGATGCCGGTGAGCATCTTGATGGTGGTGGACTTGCCCGCGCCGTTGGGCCCGACGTAGCCGACGGCCTCGCCCGCCGCGACGTCGAAGCTGACCGCGTCCACCGCGCGAACGGTGTGCTTGCGGCGCTTGAACCGGCCGATCTTCGTGGTGACCGTGAACTCCCGGCGCAGGTCGCGCACCTCGATCATGACCCAGTCCCTCGGTAGTGGCGGACGGCGGCCCGCCAGACGAGTCCGGCGGCGGTGGCCGCGGCGACGGCGACGAGCGGCGAGATCCAGCCCAGGAGCGCGGGGCCGCCCAACGGGTCGGGGCGGTCGAGCAGGGCGAGGCTGGGGTAGTAGGCGACGAACGCGCCGGGCACGACGAACGCGAAGAATCGTCGCAACCACGGGCCGTAGACGGTGGCGGGGTAGGAGGTGAACGCGTTGCTGCCGTAGGTGACCGCGTTGGCCATCTCCTGGCCGTCGACGAGCCAGAAGCAGACGGCGTTGGCCGCGACCCACACCGAGGAGAAGATCACCGCGCCGCTGATCGGCGCCACCACGACGAGCAGCGCGGTCCACGGCGACCACGCGACGTCGTTGTGCCCCAACGCGTACACCAGCACCACCAGGCCCGCGACGATCCGGCCGATCTTCCGCAGGTGCAGGTCCGCGGTCATCATCTGCGCGAGCGTGCCCAGCGGTCGGAGCAGGATGACGTCGAACCGGCCGGTGCGGATCTGCGTCGGCAGCTCGTCCAGTTGGCCCGCGACCAGGTCCGCGATGCCGAAGGCGGTGCCCGCGATCGCGTACATGAGGACGACCTCGTGCACCGAGAACCCGCCGAGCGCGCTGATCCGGTTGAACAGCACCAGGATGATCGCCAATTCGGTCAGCTGGCCGAACGCCTGCGCGACGCACTGGAGCGCGAACGACGTCCGGTACGACATCTGGCCGCGCAGCCGTGCGCCGACGAGCTTGGCGTACACGGCGGTCTTGGTGGGGACGCCCTCAGCCACCCTGCACCACAACCTTGCGGACGGCGCGGTTCAGCACCAGGTGGCCGGCGGCGAGCACCGCGACGGCCCAGAACGCCTGGCCCGCCAGCAGCGGCCACGGCGAGCCGCGTTCGAGGAAGACTTCCACCGGCGCTTGCAGCATGGACGGGAACGGGGTGGACCAGACGACGGCCCTCGCCCAGTCCGGGAAGAACGCGATCGGCACGGCCAGACCGCAGAACAGCCACGTGAACGCGGTGTAGAGGGCCTGCGTGCCGCGGCTGTCGAGCAGCCAGAACGCGGTGGCGTTGAGCAGGAACCGCATGCCGAAGCTGACCGTGACGCCGAGCGCCACGCTGACCGCGAACACCGGCAGGACGCCCGGCGCGGGCCACCGGAACGGGAAGAACAGGGCGCCGAACGCGATGGGCGGCGCGAGCCGCACGACCACGGCGTACCCGGCGCGGCCGACGTCCTCGGCCAACAACGCCATCTGGAGGTGCCAGGGGCGGTAGAGGTCGATCACGACGTCCCCGGTGCGGACGCGCTCGGCGAGGTGGTTGTCGCCCCACAGGACGACGACGGCCATCAGGCCCTGGCCGAGCCACACGTACGTCGCGGTGGCGGCGACGTCGTAGCCCGCGATGGGCCCGGACGAGACCGCGGCGGTCAGGACGGCCAACCTGAGCAGGCCGAACACGACGTTCGTCGCCATTCCGGCGACCATCGCCTGTCGATAGGTGGAGTACCTTCGGAAACCGGCCAGCGCTAGATGGGCGTAGGCGCGCACGTCTACCCACCCTAGGAACGCCGGCAACCGGTTTTACGCCCGGCGCGCGGCCTGGGGGCGCGTCAGGCCCGCGCGGCTGCGGGAGTTTCAGGCCCGCGCGGCCCTGGCGGCGTCAGACGCCGTGCGGCCCTGGGGAGTCAGGCCTCGTGCGGCCCTGGGGGCGTCAGGCCTCGTGCGGCTTGGGGAGTGTCAGGCCCGTGCGGCCAGCCAGTCCGCGGCCCGCGACCGCAGCCCGTCGTCCCGGACGTGCGGGATGACCGGTTCCAGGGCGCGGGCGACCACCTTCTGGTGCCGTGCCGGGAGGTCGGTCTCGGCGAGCACGTCGGCCGCCAGCGCGTCCGGGTCCGCCGCCCACGGCCCGAGGGACCGGACCAGCCTGGCCCGCAACGCGAACCGGTTGGCGACCGCCCGTTCCCGCCGCACGCCGCTGCGCTCGCCGCCGTGCGAGGCCGCCAGCGCCACCGCCGCCCACGCCAGCCGGTTGGCGCCGGGGCGCTCGTCGTCGTACACGCGGCCCTGCGCCAGCACCCGGACCCACTCCCAGTCGTTCGGGTCGCTCATCGTCGCGCCGCCAGGACGCCGTCGAGGAGGCCGGGGTACAGCGCGTCGAGGTCGTCCCGGCGCAGCGTGCTGATCCGCGACGTCCCCTGCGGGCGGACGTGGACCACGCCGGCCTCGCGCAACGTCCGCACGTGGTGGGTGAGGGTCGACGCCGTCACGCCGAGGTCGAGCACGCCGCAGGACAGGCCCTGCTCGCAGTCGGCGAGGGCGCGGACGATCCGGAGCCGGACCGGGTCGGCCAGCGCGTGCAGGACGGACGTTATCCGGATCTCGTCCCGCGCCGGGTGGGCGAGCGTGGTGGTCATGCGGTCCACACTACGAGAACGGTCTTACTTTGATGATTGTCGTAGTACGGTGTCCGTCACATGAGGAGCTGCACGTCTCCCACGCCACGGCCGGACAGCTCCTCACCGCGTTCGCCATCGCCTACGCCGTCTCGTCACCGCTGTCGCTCGAGCCGCGCGACCCTCAGGACCCGCCGAACGCGCTGGTGGTCGTCTCACCGACGCCGACCGGCCCCGCCAGGCAGTGGAAGTAGGTCTCCTCGCCGTCCGTGAAGCCGACCGCGGTGAACTTCCAGCCCGACGTGTCCACGGTCGGCCGGGTGTTGGCCTTCATGGCGTCGGCCGTGCACACGCCGACGACCTCCGGAGCCTTGAGCAGCTCGTCGTTGTCCACGTCCGGGATGGGGCCGGAGAGCCAGCCGCCCGAGAACGCCTCCCAGTAGTGGTCCTCCGAGCAGTTCCCGACCCGCCGCGCCGACGCCGCCTGACCGCCGATCGAGACGATGCCGCGGTAGCACGTCGGCTCGGCGACGCAGTAGCCCGTCGCGCACTCCTCCAGGGAAGGCGGCGGCAGGACCGTGCCGGCGGTGGCGCCGGAGGACGGCCCCGCGGCGGCGTCGGAGGACGGCCCGGCGGTGGCGTCGTTCCTGGTCGCCCACCACCACGTGCCGATCGCGACGACGGTCGCCAGCGCGGCGGCCCCGATCACCAGCGACCACGGCTTCCTGGTGGGCGGCCGGACGTAGCCGGAGCCGTGCACCGGAGGTCCGACGGGCCGCAGCGCCTGTGCCGGTGCCTGTGCCGGTGCCTGTGTCGGCAGGGTCGGGCCGTCGGGCGCCATCACGAGGCGACTCAGGTCGTCCCGCAACCGCGCCGCGCTGGCCGTGCGACGTCCCACGTCGGGGTCGAGGGCCCGCACCAGCACGTCGTGCAGCTCGCGCGGCACACCGGGCACGGGCGGCACGGGGGAGCGCAGCACCTCGCCCAGGTGGTCGAACGAGTCGATCGGCCACGGCACCGGGCGCGGCGGCTTGCCGGCGAGCAGGTCGTACAGGGTCGCGGCCAGGGCGTAGACGTCGGCGGTGGGCGTGGGGGCCGCCATCGCGAACGCCTCGGGCGGCGCGTAGCTCGGGCTCAGCGCGTCACGGGTGACGGTGCTGGAGCCCTCGGAGTCCAGCAGCGCCGCGAGCCCGAAGTCGGCGAGCTTGGCCGTGCCGTACCGGTCGAGCAGGATGTTGCCCGGCTTGATGTCGCGGTGCAGCACGCCCTCCGCGTGGGCGGCGGCGAGCGCGTCCGCCAGTTGCACGCCGAGCTGCCGCACCCGTTCCGCGGGCAGCGGCCCGTCCCGCCGGACCACGTCCGCGAGCGACCCGCCCGCGCACAGCTCCATCACCAGGTAGGGCGTGCCCTGCGGGGTGAAGGCGGCGTCGTGCACCGAGACGACGTGCGGGTGCCCGGACAGCCGGGCGGCGGCGTGCGCCTCGCGCAGGAAGCGCCGCCGGTCGCGTTCGGTCTGCAGCACCCGGTTGTCGATCTTGACGGCGACGTCGCGGTTCAGCTGGACCTGCCGGGCGCGGTAGACGGTGGCGAAGCCGCCCTGTCCCAGCGGGGTGAGGTCGGAGAGTCCGGGCAACTGCACGCCGGGACTCTAGCCGTTGGCGACGGCCGCTTTGGCTGCCTTCTTGAACGCGCGCACCTCGGCCAGCGTCTCGGCGCTCGTGACGTCGGCGATGGACCGCCGCGAGCCCTCCTCGCCGTACGCCCCGGCCGCCTCCCGCCACCCGTCCGGGGTGACGCCGAGCTGCTTGCCCAGCAGGGCGACGAAGATGCGGGCCTTCTGGTCGCCGAAGCCGGGCAGCGCCTTGACGCGCCGGAAGACCTCCTTGCCGTCCGGCTTGCCCGCCTTCCAGATGTTGGACGCCTTGCCCTTGTAGTTGTCGATCACGTGCAGGGCCAGCGCGTGCACCCGCCGTGCCATGGAGGCGCCGTAGCGGTGGATCGCGGGCGGCTGCACGCACAGCTCCACGAACTCGTCCACATCGGTCTCCGCGATCTTCGTGATGCTGAACCCGTCCATCCGGTCCGCGATCTTGCGCGGGCCGGCGAAGGCGTGCTCCATCGGGAACTGCTGGTCCAGCAGGAGTCCGGTGAGCAGCGCGAACGGGTCCTCGCTGAGCAGCTTGTCGGCCTCCGGGTCCCCGGTCAGGCGCAGCTTCTTCGGCATGGCCACATCCTCCCACCCGGGACCGGCGATCCGCCCGGGATGGCGGTGGCGTCAGCGGTCGAACTCGGGGATCAGGTCGCCGATCAGGCGCAGGCTCGTCATGACGTCCTCGTGCTTCAGGTTGCCGACCTGGTGGAACGCCATCAGCCGGTCGATGCCCAGGTCGGCGTAGGCGCGCAGCTTCTCGCGGCACGTGTCCGGGCTGCCCACGATCAGCGAGTCCTGCTCGTTCAACGCGTCGAAGATCTCCTCCGGGTCCACGTCCTCGCCCTGCAGCACCCGGCCGATGACGACCTGCGCCCGGTTCGGGCCGGTGGACGTGGCGGCCTCCGCGCGGAGGAAGTCGCCGGTCAGGCCGCCGCCGGACGGGTCGTCCAGGAGCGACTGCTGGTGCCGCACGGTCTCCACGAAGGCGTCCGCCGCCTCGAAGAACGTCAGCGCCTTGACGGTGTACCAGGCAGCCGCGGCGACGGCGCCGTTGCGGACCGCCTGCTCGTCGGTCTCCGCGCAGTGGACGAACGTGAAGAACGCGACCTGGTTGTTGACGGTGGCGCCGACCGGCGACGTGCAGGCGTCGGCGGCGGCCCGGTACAGGCCGACCATGCGCCGCACGCGCTCGATCGACTCCCAGATGGTCGTCCCGAGCACGCCGACGCCGCGCCGACCGGCCTCCTCGAACGACGCCGGGCTCGCCGCCGCCTGCCACAGCGGCGGGTGCGGCCGTCGCAGCGGCTTGGGCACGATCGGCACGTCGTGGATCTCGAAGTCCTCGCTGGAGTGCGAGAAGCGCTCCGACGTCCACATCTTCGGGATCATCTCGAACGCCTGCTGCGTCTGCCGCCGCGCCTCCGCCGGGTCGACGCCGAACAGCCGCCACTCCGGCGCGGTGGACCGGGTCAGCCCGAACTCCAGCCGCCCGCCGCTGAGGTGGTCCAGCATCGCGGCGCGCTCGGCGACCCGGATCGGGTGGTTGAACCGCGCGGGCGCGAGCACGGCCGAGTGGCCGAGCCGGATGCGGGACGTCTGCTGCGAGATCGCGGCCAGCATCAACTCCGGCGCGGACGACAGGCTGAACTCCTCGGCGCCGTGGTGCTCGACCTGCCACCAGCAGCCGTAGCCGAGCGCGTCGGCGAGCCGCGCCTGCTCCAACGCCTCCGTGATGCGGGCGTGCTGGTGCCCGTCCTGCCACGGGCGCGGGTCCTGGATCTCGTTGAAGACGTCGACCTTCATCGGCCCGCTCCCTCGTGGTGGCTCCGCAGCAACGTAGCCCGCCGGGGGCCGCGCCGACATGGGCCATCCGGTTGACTGCTTAACCGGTTAAGCATCACCGTTGCACCACCGTCGCCACCGCTCCGAAAGGCCGCCACCTTTCGAGAGGCAGGACGCAGTGCGAACAGCGATGACGCTGGTGGCCCGACTGCTGGGTGACCCTCGCCCCGCCCGCGCACGCGGCGCCGCCACCCGTGACCTGGCCTACTGGCCGGCCGAGGCCTCGCCGACGGGCGACCCGTGGCGGACGATCGGCACGACGTGGGCGAGGAGCAGGCGCAGCGCCTCCCGGTCCACCGTCGCCGGGTCCTCGGCCAGCCAGTCGCCGATCTCCTCGACGAACTGGGCGGGCGTCATCGGCGGCACGACGGCGTCCGCCGGTTCCTCGGTGGTCACCTCGCCGGCGCGGCTCGGGTAGATGAGCAGCGCGGTCCGGATGTCCAGCCAGGGCAGCATCTTCCGGTACAGCGCGAGGCTGCGCGGCATCCGCATGCCGCCGCCCCGGAACGGGTGGCCGTTGCGCCACACCGTGCCGTCGTCCTCGGCCTCGTAGTGCCCCGGGAGCCACGACTTCGACTCGATCAGCACGAGCCGCCGCCCGCACAGCACGGCGTGGTCGACGTCGGCGAACACCGAACCCGGCCACGCCAGCCCGTGGAAGATCCGCACGCCGGGCAGCCGGGTCAGGTACTGGCTGAGCAGGTCGGCGGTGAGGTGCTCGCACGGGCGGTCGTCGACGGTCCCGTGCACGACACCGGTGTCGTGGTCGGACGTGAACGCCCGGTCGGCCCGGACCGCCGCCAGGTACCGCCGCGTCAACCGGAACGCGGCCGCGGCCGCGGCGGCGACCAGGAGCAGCCAGACGCCCAGCGCGAGCGGCGTGAAGTCGATGAAGACCACCGGCAGCAGCAGGAAGAACCACCCGCACACGGCGGCCAGCGCGGGCGCGTGGCCGGGACCGGCGGCCGGCACGTACCGGACGCGCTGGGCCACGTCGACCAGGTGCCACCACGGGATGCCGCCGAGGTCCACGACCGGCTTCGGAGGTACGAAGTCGGGATCCTCGCCGAAGTTGCGCAACCGGCCCGTGCGACCGGACCTCGGCGGCCGCGTCGGCGACGACGGTCGTGCGCCCGGTCGGGTGAACGACCAACCCCGGTCGTAGTCACGTCGGCGCGACGGATCACGGAGGGTGTCATATGCCTCTTGCAGCATGCGGAAGGTCCCGGAGGACCCGCCGGCGTCCGGGTGCATGACCTTGGCCAGGGAGCGGTAAGCGGATTTGATCTCCGCCTCGGACGCGTTGCGACCGACCCCGAGGAGTTCGTAGTAGTCGACCCCGCGCACGCGGCAGACCTTAGCGGCCCTGTCTCCGGACCCTCGGTCATGGTTAGGGTTGGGCGGAAGAGCCCGGTAGCGCAGTGGTTGTCGCGCCCTCCTTCACGGGGGGAGGACGCCGGTTCGAATCCGGCCCGGCTCGGGACCATGTAGCGCAGTGGTTGACGCGCCCTCCTCCGCGGAGGGAGGACGCCGGTTCGAGTCCGGCCTGGTCCGCTCGGTGTGAGGATGGCGGTCATGGGATCGCTGGAGCGGTTGCGCGCGCTGTGCCTGGCGTTGCCGGAGGTCACCGAACGGCTCAGCCACGGTGAGCCCGCGTGGTTCGTGCGCGACAAGAAGATGTTCGCCATGTTCGCCGACCGCCACCACGACGACCGGGTGGCGTTCTGGTGCGCCGCGCCGGCGGGCGCGCAGGAGGCGTTGGCGGGCAGCGAGCCGGAGCGGTACTTCCGGCCGCCGTACGTCGGGCACCGGGGCTGGCTCGGCGTGTACCTCGACGTGGACGTCGACTGGGCCGCCGTCGCCGAGGTCGTCCGCGACGCCTACCGCCAGGTCGCGCCACGACGGCTCGCCGCCCTGACCGAGTGACGGTCCGAGTTGCCGGGGTGCGCGGGCCGGAGCACGCTGCGGTCATGGCGACTTGCGACGTCTGCGGCAACGACTACTGGATGGCCTTCGAGGTCCGCACGGTCGGCGGCGGCGTGCACACGTTCGACAGCTTCGAGTGCGCGATCCAACGCCTGGCCCCGCGCTGCGAGCACTGCGACTGCCGCATCCTCGGCCACGGCGTCGAGGTGGAGGGCCGGTTCTTCTGCTGCGCGCACTGCGCCCGCAGCGCGGACCGCCTCGGCGCGGAGATCAAGGACACCGTCGGCGCCCACCCGGGCTAGTCGCAGGTGAGCACCAACCGGCCGTTGACGAACGTCGGCTGGAGGTCGCCGCGCGCGTCCACGCTCTTGACGCCGTGCGGCAGGACCTCCTCGATCGCGCTGAACGCGAGGATGTCCGACACGCCGTAGCGGCCGCGCAACGTGCGCTGGCCGGGGAACCGCAGCGCGCGGCCCTCCTTGCGGTCGCGGTGGGCCAGCACGGCCCGCAGCGCGCCGCGCTTGAGCTCCTCCGGACCGGCGAGCCGTTGCAGGGCGCCGTTGTGCACGGCGACGCCGTAGCCGCGCTCGATGAGCGTCGACACGGTGTTGTCGGACGGGTCGTCGGCGAGCCGGAACGACATCGCGTGCCTGCCCTCGACCGCGTGCACGCACACCAGCTGGGCGTGGAAGAGCAGCGACTCGTAGAGCGCGACCGCGACGGTGTCCGCGGTCGCCGGGTCCTCGTGACCGGCGTTGAGGCCGAGCCAGGTGGTCATCCGACCGCCTCGACAACGCTGTCGTGCGTGTGGTGGGGCACGAAGTCCTCCTCGGCGCGATCGGCGCGGGACGGGAATGCCGTCGGAGGCTAGTCCAATCGGGTGATGGAGTGGTAGCCGCCGAATGGCCGTTATCTGAAAACTAGATGGGGAGGAGGTCGAAACTTTCGAGGAACGGGAGCGCGCCCGCCTGCTGGAGCGCGGCGGCGGACAGCCAGACGCTCAGGATCGTGATCAGCGGGCCGACGACCGCCATCTCCACCGTGCCGCCGGTCTTCATCCGCATGATCTTCGGCGGGGCGACGGGGAACCACGTCTTGCCCATGAGCGGGATGGGCCACAGGATCGGGCAGCCCTGCTCGGTGATCGCGTCGCCGAGGTAGTGGGCCACGCAGCCGACGCCGACCGCCACGCCGCACGCCGCCGCGCTGGCGGGCGTCTGCGCCGTCCAGGCGATGCAGACGCCCGTGATGGCGGCCGAGACGACCGTGATGAGCAGGGCGTCCTTCTGCGGGCACCAGTCGTTCATGATCCCGCGCACGGCGAGGCCGGCGAAGACGAACATGAGCACCGGCAGGGCCCACTTCTGCGACTGCTGGACGACGGCCGTCGTGCCGACCGCGGCGGCCAGCGCGAACGCCAGGGTGTGCGTGAGGCCGCGGTGGCCGCCGTCCCGGTTGGAGTCCTTGCGGGTCCGGGTGGTGCGGTAGACGAACGAGCTGATCGTGTTGATCAGGGCCGACGCGCCCGCGCTGACCGGCCCGAACGTGCGCGAGATCGTGGACGACGGGTGGTCGAGGTCCGGCAGCAGGGCGGCGCCGGTGGCGAGCACCGCGCCCACCGCCCAGCTCTGCGGGGTGAGCTGGCCGATCGGGTGGCTCTCCGCGAGCGCGGTCACCGCGGACCAGGCCAGCAGGCCGCTCATGGCGTGGGTCGGACCCGTCGACAACGCTGCCCCCTGAAGATCACTCGATTGGGTGCGAGGTTAGCGGGCCGGGCGTGGCGGGCGCGCGCGATCCGCGAACGCGTGTTCGAGTGTCGTCCCCGTGCGGCGGCGCGGCGGCGGTGCTGGTTGTATGGGGCCCGAGAACACCCGTGCCACCTCGTCCGCGGCGTCCTGCCGGTGTGACGCCGTTCCCTTTTTGCGTCGAGGTGGACGCAAGCAACCCGACATAGCAGTACGCTTGTCTTGCTTGCATTGTCGCGAGAGGAGCGCCCTGAGTATGGGCAAGATCAAGGTTCAGGGGACCGTCGTCGAACTCGACGGCGACGAGATGACCCGGATCATCTGGCAGTTCATCAAGGACAAGCTGATCCACCCGTACCTGGACGTCAACCTCGAGTACTACGACCTGGGCATCGAGCACCGGGACGCCACCGACGACCAGGTCACGATCGACGCCGCCCACGCCATCAAGAAGCACGGCGTCGGCGTCAAGTGCGCCACGATCACGCCGGACGAGGCGCGGGTCGAGGAGTTCGGCCTGAAGAAGATGTGGGTCTCGCCGAACGGCACGATCCGCAACATCCTCGGCGGCGTCGTCTTCCGCGAGCCGATCATCATCTCGAACATCCCGCGGCTGGTGCCGGGCTGGACGAAGCCGATCATCATCGGCCGTCACGCCCACGGCGACCAGTACAAGGCGACCAACTTCAAGGTCCCCGGCGCGGGCGAGCTGACGATCACGTTCACGCCCGAGGACGGCTCCGAGCCGATCAAGCACGTGGTGGCCAACTACGGCGCCGACGGCGGCGTGGCCATGGGCATGTACAACTTCAACAAGTCCATCGAGGACTTCGCGCGCGCCTCGTTCTCGTACGGGTTGCAGCGCAACTACCCGGTCTACATGTCGACCAAGAACACCATCCTCAAGGCGTACGACGGTGCGTTCAAGGACATCTTCCAGAAGGTGTTCGAGGAGGAGTTCAAGGCGCAGTTCGACGCGGCGGGCCTCACCTACGAGCACCGCCTGATCGACGACATGGTCGCCGCCGCCATGAAGTGGGAGGGCGGCTACGTCTGGGCCTGCAAGAACTACGACGGCGACGTGCAGTCCGACACGGTCGCGCAGGGCTTCGGCTCGCTGGGCCTGATGACGTCGGTGCTGATGACGCCGGACGGCAAGACCGTCGAGGCCGAGGCCGCGCACGGCACGGTGACCCGGCACTACCGCCAGCACCAGGCGGGCAAGCCGACGTCCACCAACCCGATCGCGTCGATCTTCGCGTGGACGGGCGGCCTGAAGCACCGCGGCAAGCTCGACGGCACCCCGGAGGTGATGGGCTTCGCGGAGACGCTGGAGCAGGTCATCGTCGAGACCGTCGAGAGCGGCCGGATGACCAAGGACCTCGCCGTGCTCGTCGGCAAGGACCAGGACTGGCTGACCACCGAGGACTTCCTCGGCACGCTGGACGAGAACCTGCAGAAGAAGATGGCCGGCTGAGCCGAGCCCTTCCGGGTTGATCAGGGGACCGCTTCCGGGCGGTCCCCTGATGCGTTTCCGTAGCCGCCTCACCCGTTCGGTTTCCCGGTGGGGTGGATTCGGCGCGGGCCGGTACTGCCGGGCCGCCCGCCGCGCTATATCTGCACTTCAGCACTTCAGGCGAGGTGTCAGGAGGCGCGATGTTCGGGATTCCCGTGCGCGGTGCGGTCGTGGCCGGCGTGCTGGCCGCGGCCGGGCTGATGTACGTGGCCAACGACGGCAGGCAGCTGGGCCTGGAGGAGGTCGCCAACCGCGAGTGCAGGGTCACCGTGATCGCCGACATCCTCAACGTCCGGTCCGGGCCCGCCGACACGCAGCCGATCGTGGCGACCATGCGGCGTGACGCGGTGACGTCGGCCGAGCGGCGGGTCGAGAACGGCTTCCGGCTGCTGTCCGACGGGCGGTGGGTGAAGGACGAGTTCGTGACACCGACCTCGGACAGCGACTGCTCGTGATCTGACGGACTGCTCGTGATCTGATGGGCGGATGTTCTTCCAGTGGCGTTCGTTCCGCCGTGACGTGGTGACGTGCGCGTGCGAGCCGGAGTGGCCCGGCTTGCGCGCCGAGGTCGACGGGCACGAGGTGGCCGGTGTTCCGTCGCCGGAGGGCAGCAGCCCGTTGGTGCTGATGCTCGGCCTGGCCGCGTCGTGCACCGGTTGCGGCGCCTCGTACCCGTACGGCTGGGTGGTCGCCGAACGCGGCTAGGCTGCCGCCGTGCTGACTGTCTCGACGATCAACGTCAACGGGTTGCGCGCCGCCGCCAAGAAGGGCTACCTGGAGTGGCTGGCCGCGACGTCCGCCGACGTCGTGTGCCTGCAGGAGGTGCGCGCCGAGCCGGGGCAGCTGCCGGAAGCCGTGCGGTCGCCCGAGGGGTGGCACGTGGCGCAGGCGTGGTCGGAGGCCAAGGGGCGCAACGGGGTCGCGGTGCTGACGCGGGCGCGGCCGGAGGCCGTGCGGGTCGGGTTCGGCGCGCCGGAGTTCGAGCACTCCGGGCGGTACGTCGAGGTCGAGCTCGCCGACGTCGTGGTGGCGTCGCTGTACCTGCCCAGCGGTGACGTCGGCACGCCGAGGCAGGACGAGAAGGACCGGTTCATGGCCGCGTTCCTGCCGTACCTGGTGGAGCTGCGCGAGAAGGCCGCCGCCGGCGGGCGCGAGGTGCTGGTGTGCGGCGACTGGAACATCGCGCACCGGGCCGAGGACCTGAAGGCGTGGAAGACGAACCAGAAGTCGTCCGGCTTCCTGCCCGAGGAGCGGGCGTGGCTGGACCGG
Organism: Saccharothrix hoggarensis; assembly: GCF_042678885.1. Classification (GTDB taxonomy): domain Bacteria; phylum Actinomycetota; class Actinomycetes; order Mycobacteriales; family Pseudonocardiaceae; genus Actinosynnema; species Actinosynnema hoggarensis. The sequence continues at coordinate 16,541 of NZ_JBHTLK010000057.1, read as the reverse complement.
GTGTTCGGTGAGGCGCGGTACGTCGACGTGGTGCGCTCCCTCCACCCGGACGTGGCGGGCCCGTACACCTGGTGGTCGTACCGGGGCAAGGCGTTCGACAACGACTCCGGGTGGCGGATCGACCTGCAGGTGGCGACCGAGGGGTTGGCGCGCACGGCGACGTCGGCGGTGGTCGAGCGGGCGGCGACGTATGCCGAGCGGTGGTCGGACCACGCGCCCGTGACCGTGACCTTCGACTGGCCCGTCGCCGGCTGAGGTGCGGGTTCCCGCGAGCGGTGGCGGGGATCCCGGTTGGCGGCGACACGACGTTGCCTCGACTGCGTGGCGCTGTCGGTGGCCGGAAGTGTTGTGCGGCAACGGAACCGATCCACCCGACGATCGACTTCGCTCGTTCGGCCCCACTTCACCGCGAGTTCGTGACGCGCTCCCCGGATCGTGAGAAGTTTTCACCATCCGAGACGTGGGGAGCGGTCCATGGGTGGGATCAGCCGGCGGCGGTTCTTCCAGGCGACGGGTGCGGCCGGGGCGGTGTTGGTGTGGGGCGGGCCCGCTTGGGCGGCGACCACCGGCACGACGCTCGACGTCGCCGCCGCGGCCGCCGGGGGTTCGGGGTACCGAAGGCTCCAGGCCGGGCCCGGGTGGCCGGTCGTGGTGCGGGCCGACCTCGCGCCGCCGGGCGCGGGACGGGCCGACCGGCGGACGCCCCTGGCCTGCTTCGTGCAGTTCACCGACATGCACATGGTCGACACGCAGAGCCCCGCGCGGTTCGAGTACACGCACCCCGTCATGGGCGCCGGGGCGTTCCGGCCGCACGAGACGCTGGCCCAGCACACGTCCAGCGCGCTCGTCCGCAAGATCAACGAGGTCGGCGCCGGGCCGTTCACCGGCCGTCCGATCGACTTCATGATGACCACCGGCGACAACACCGACAACCACGAGCTGGTGGAGCTGGACTGGTTCCTCACCGTCCTCAACGGCGGCCGGATCACCGCCAACACCGGCGACCCGAGCGGCTACGAGGGCGTGCAGGACTCGGGCGCCAAGGCCTACTGGAACCCGCACTCGACACTCGTCGACGACTACAAGGCCGTCGGCTTCCCGCAGGTGCCCGGCCTGCTGGACGCGGCGATCCGCCCGTTCGAGAGCCCCGGCCTGCGCGTGCCGTGGTACTGCACGTTCGGCAACCACGACGACAGCGTGGTCGGCTCCCTGCCCGACGGCATCCCGCTGGTCGACGGCCTCTACACGGCGAGCCACAAGATCATGGGGTTCGCGGCCGACGGCGCCGCCCGCGTCGCCCGCGCCCTGCGCGACCCGGCGGCCCTCCCGGACGCCCTGGCCGTCCTCGCGAGCGGCGGGGGGCTGGTCCGCGCCGTCACGCCCGACGCCCGCCGCCGGCCGTTCACGACCGCCGCGTTCGTCCAGGCCCACCTCGACCCGCGCCACACCGGCCCCGGACCGCACGGCCACGGCTTCACCCCGGACAACGCCGACGGCGTCGACGTCTTCTACACGTTCCGCATCGCGCCCGGCGTCACCGGCGTCAGCCTCGACACCACGACCACCGCGGGCTTCGCCGACGGCTCGATCGGCCTGCACCAGTACCGGTGGCTGGAGCAGACGCTCAAGCGCGGCAGCTCCCGCTACTACGACGCCTTCGGCTTCCCGCGCCGCCAGGACGTCACCGACGAGCTGTTCATCCTGTTCAGCCACCACAGCAGCTGGACGATGGGCAACGTCCTGCCGGACCGCCGCCGCCCGCTCGACCCCCGGCTGGACGGCGACGCGCTCGTCGCGCTCCTCGGCCGCTTCCCGAACGTGGTGGCGTGGGTCAACGGCCACACCCACGAGAACCGGATCGTCCCGCACGGCACGGGCGACCGGGCGTTCTGGGAGATCAACACGGCGGCGCACGTCGACCACCCGCAGCACGCCCGGATCATCGAGCTCGTCGACAACGGCGACGGCACGTTGTCCCTGTTCACCACCCTGGTCGAGGGTGACGCGCCCTACCAGGCGGACTACGACGACTTCTCGCCGCGCGGCCTCGCCTCGCTGGCCCGCGAGTTCGCGTTCAACGACCCGCACGCCGGCGCGAACGCGGTGGGCGCCCCGACCGACCGCAACACCGAACTGGTCATCGCTGGGAGGTCGCCGGTTCGATGACCCGATGACGCGAGGCCCATGACGGGATGACGCGACAGGGCGGCAGGGAGGGAAGGGACGGCGGTCCGGTCGCGAGGGCGGGACGGTCCGTGCGCGGAGGGCGGGGCGGTCCAGGCGCGGGGCTCAGGGGCGGCGACACGCCGGGTGGGACCGCGACGACGCGCCGTGCCGCACATCACTCCGGACGTGATCAGGAATTTTCCGCACCTAAGGTCGTTGTCGTGGCCGTGGACATCTCGATCACCCCGCCGGAACCGACGCCGACCCCGTCGGCGATGCGACGCGCGTTGCGCCGTGCCGCCGACGGCGCGGTGCTGGACGTCACCGAGGCCGCGGTGCTGCTGCACGCCCGCGGTGACGACCTCGACGCGCTGCTGGACGCCGCCGGCCGGGTGCGTGACGCCCACCTGCTCGCGGAGGGGCGGCCGGGCGTCGTCACCTACAGCCGCAACGCGTTCATCCCGTTGACCCGCCTGTGCCGGGACCGCTGCCACTACTGCACGTTCGCGACGGTCCCGCACAAGCTGCCCGCCGCGTTCCTGGAGCGCGACGAGGTGCTGGACATCGCCCGCCGCGCGGCCGCCCAGGGCTGCAAGGAAGCCCTGTTCACGCTGGGCGACCGGCCCGAGGAGCGGTGGCCGCAGGCCCGGGAGTGGCTGGAGGCGCGCGGCTACTCGTCGACGCTCGACTACGTCCGGGCCAGCGCGATCGCCGTGCTGGAGGAGACGGGCCTCCTGCCGCACCTCAACCCCGGTGTGCTGAGCTGGGAGGACCTGCAGCGGCTGCGCCCGGTCGCGGCGAGCATGGGCATGATGCTGGAGACGACGGCCGAGCGGCTGTGGTCGGAGAAGGGCGGGCCGCACTACGGCAGCCCGGACAAGGAGCCCGCGGTCCGGCTGCGGGTCCTCACCGACGCCGGCCGGGTCAACGTGCCGTTCACGACCGGCATCCTGATCGGCATCGGCGAGACGGTCACCGAGCGCGCCGAGTCGCTGCTGGCCATGCGCGGCATCGCGCGCCAGTACGGGCACATCCAGGAAGTGATCATCCAGAACTTCCGGGCCAAGCCGGACACCGCGATGCGCGGCATGCCGGACGCCGACCTGCGCGAGCTGGCCGCCACGATCGCCGTGGCGCGGCTCGTCATGCCGTCGTCCACGAGCGTGCAGGCGCCGCCGAACCTGGTGGGCGGCGAGTTCGGGCTGATGCTGCGCGCGGGCATCGACGACTGGGGCGGCGTGTCACCGGTGACGCCGGACCACGTCAACCCCGAACGTCCGTGGCCGCAGGTCGACGCGCTCGCCGAGCGCACCCGCGAGGCGGGCTTCGACCTGCGGGAACGCCTCGCCGTCTACCCGCGGTACGTGACCGCGCCCGCCGGGCAGTGGATCGACACCCGGCTCACCGGGCACGTCGCCGCGCTGGCCCGCGAGGACGGCCTGGCCGACCCGGACGCGCCCGTCGTCGGCCGCGAGTGGCAGGAGCCGGACGGCGGCCTCGACACCTACGGCCGCGCCGACCTGCACACCGCCATCGACACCGAGGGCCGCACCGAGGACCGCCGGGGCGACTTCGACAGCGTCTACGGCGACTGGGCGTCCCTGACCGTGCCGAAGGCCGCCAACGCGGCCAACGCCGCCGAGCGGCTGCCCGAGGAGGCGGCCCGCGCGCTCAGGCTGGCCGAGTCCGACCCGGCCAGGCTGCTGGAGGACTCCGACGCGGCCCTGGCGCTGCTCACCGCGGACGGCGCGGCGCTGGAGACCATGACCAGGCTCGCCGACGAGCTGCGCGCCGAGGTGGTGGGCGACGACGTCACCTACGTCGTCAACCGCAACATCAACTTCTCCAACGTCTGCTACGTGGGCTGCCGGTTCTGCGCGTTCGCCCAGCGGGAGCGGGACGTGGACGCGTTCCGGCTGTCCGTGGCCGAGGTCGCCGACCGCGCGCAGGAGGCGTGGGACGCGGGCGCCACCGAGGTCTGCATGCAGGGCGGCATCGACCCGAAGCTCCCGGTCACCTACTACGCCGACGTGGTCCGCGCGATCAAGGCCAGGGTGCCCGGCATGCACGTCCACGCGTTCAGCCCGATGGAGGTCGTCAGCGCGGCGGCCAAGGCGGGCGTGAGCGTGCGGGAGTGGCTGACCGAGCTGCGCGACGCGGGGCTGGACACCATCCCCGGCACCGCCGCCGAGATCCTCGACGACGACGTCCGCTGGGTGCTGACCAAGGGCAAGCTGCCCGCCGCGACCTGGCTGGACGTGGTCGCCACCGCGCACGAGGTGGGCATCCGGTCGTCGTCCACGATGATGTACGGCCACGTCGACCACCCCGGCCACTGGCTCGGGCACTTCCGGGCGCTGGCGGCCCTGCAGGACCGCACGGGCGGGCTCACCGAGTTCGTCGGCCTCCCGTTCGTGCACCGCAACGCGCCGATCTACCTGGCGGGCGTGGCCCGTCCCGGCCCGACGCGCCGCGACAACCGCGCCGTGCACGCGTTCGCGCGGCTCGCCCTGCACGGGCGGGTCGACAACATCCAGTGCTCGTGGGTCAAGCTCGGCGACGAGGGCACCGCCGAGGTGCTGCGCGGCGGCGCCAACGACCTGGGCGGGACGCTGATGGAGGAGACCATCAGCCGCATGGCGGGCTCCGAGCACGGCTCCGCGCGCACCGCCGACCAGCTGCGGGCCACGGCGGCGCTGGCCGGGCGGCCCGCGCGGCAGCGCACTACGACGTACGGCCGAGTCGACGTGGTGGGGTAGGCCCCGCGCTCACCGGCGGACCGGGCCGTGGATAGTCTGCGGCCGGCCGCGGGTTTACCCGAACCGAACACCACAGCCCAACAGCTTCGGTAGGTTCGCGGCCGTCCGTCAACAAGGTTCACCCCCGCGGGTGGCACGGTGTTGGTGAGGAGGCTGGGCAGTGCGCGGTCGCGGTGCGGTCCTGGGCGTGGTCCTGGGCGCGGCGTCATCCCTGGTCGTCGACGGTGTCGCCCACGGGGCCGACGGTTCGGCCGCGGTGGCCGGCAGCGCGGTGGTGGCGGCTCCCGTCTCGCTCGAAGCGCCGGTGGGCATCGCCGCCGTGGCGCTCGGCGTGGTCGGCCTGGTGGCCGGCCTGGTGCGCCGGCGCAAGGCCGCGGTGGTGCGCGCGGCGGCCGAGCGGGCCGAGGTCCAGCCCGCCACCAGCGGCGTCTGATCGGCCTGGGAGAATCCTCCCGTGGTCGCCGAGAACCCTGCCGAGAGCCCCGCTCAGATCCCCGCCGGGAGCACCGCCGAGAACGCCGCCGGCACGTCCGCCGGGAACGCGGCCCCGGCGTCCCGCCCGCGCGTGCTGTCCGGCATCCAGCCGACCGCGGGCTCCTTCCACCTCGGCAACTACCTCGGCGCGCTCCGCCAGTGGGTGGCGTTGCAGGACACGCACGAGGCGTTCTACTGCGTCGTCGACCTGCACGCGATCACCGTCGAGCAGGACCCCAAGGTGCTGCGGCAGAACACCCGCGTGTCCGCCGCGCAGCTCCTCGCGCTCGGCATCGACCCGGACCGCGCCACGCTGTTCGTGCAGTCGCACGTGCCCGAGCACACCCAGCTCGCGTGGGTCATGCAGTGCCTCACGGGCTTCGGCGAGGCCAGCCGGATGACCCAGTTCAAGGACAAGTCCGCGCGGCAGGAGGCGCAGGTCGGCGTCGGCCTGTTCACCTACCCGATCCTGCAGGCCGCCGACATCCTGCTGTACCAGGCGCACCACGTGCCGGTGGGCGAGGACCAGCGCCAGCACCTCGAGCTGACCCGCGACCTCGCGCAGCGGTTCAACACCCGCTACGGCAAGACGTTCCGGCTGCCCGAGCCGCACATCGTCAAGGACACCGCGAAGATCTACGACCTGCAGGACCCGACGTCGAAGATGTCGAAGTCCGTGCCCGCGGGCGTGGTGGAGCTGCTGGAGGACCCGAAGAAGTCCGCCAAGAAGATCCGCTCCGCCGTCACCGACACCGGCCGCGAGATCGTGTACGACCCGGCCGCGAAGGCCGGCGTGAGCAACCTGCTGGTGATCTACTCCGCGCTGACGGGCCGGTCGGTCGAGTCGCTGGTCGCGGACTACGAGGGCAAGGGCTACGGGGACCTGAAGAAGGACCTGGGCGAGGTGTTCACGGAGTTCGTGACGCCGGTGCGGGCCAAGGTCGCCGAGTACCTGGCCGACACCGCCGAGCTGGACAAGGTGCTGGCGCGGGGCGCGGAACGGGCGCGTGCCGTGGCCTCGAAGACGCTGGCGCGGGCCTACGACCGGATCGGCTTCCTCCCGACTGGCGAGTGATCACCGCGCGGTCTAGCGTTCCCGTGTGGCGGAAGAGGCAGCGGCCAAGTCCGAGTCGAAGCTCGACCGGCTGCGCAAGCGGCGTCCGTGGCTCGACCACTTGTTCCGCGCGAACGAGCGCTACTCCCAGCAGTACGGGGCGCACTACGCGGCGGCGGTGACGTACTTCAGCGTGCTGTCGCTCGTGCCCATGCTGATGATCGGGTTCGCCGTCGCCGGTTTCGTGCTGTCCTCGCAGCCCCAGCTGATGGACGAGCTGAAGACCGGCATCACCGAGGCGGTGCCGGGCACGCTCGGCAACACCATCAACGAGGTGGTCGACCAGGCGATCGAGTCCAAGGGCACGGTCGGCGTGCTCGGCCTGCTGACCGCCGCCTACTCCGGGCTCGGCTGGATGAGCAACCTGCGTGACGCGCTGACCGCGCAGTGGGGGCACGCCAAGGCCGACCTGCCGTTCCTGAAGACGGCCCTGAAGGACCTCGTGGCGCTGGTCAGCCTGGGTGTGGCGCTGGTCGTGTCGTTCGGCCTGACCGCGATCGGCGCGGGGTTCGCCGAGCTGGTGCTGCGGTGGGTCGGGCTGGACGGCGTGTGGTGGGCCGAGCTGATGTTGAAGATCGGCACGATCGTGCTGGCCCTCGTCGCGAACTGGCTGGTGTTCCTGTGGGTGCTGGCCAAGCTGCCGCGACGCCCGGTGGGGTGGCGCAGCGCGGTCAAGGGCGCGGCGGCGGCCGCGATCGGGTTCGAGCTGCTGAAGCAGGTCGGGACGATCTACCTGTCCAGCGTCACGTCGTCGCCGGCGGGCGCGGCGTTCGGCCCGATCATCGGTGTGCTGGTGTTCGCGAACCTGGTGGCCCAGTACCTGCTGTTCATCACGGCGTGGACGGCCACCGCGCGGGAGAACCTGGTCAAGGAACCGCCGCCGGCCCCGGCCCCCGCCGTGATCCGGCCCGTGGTGGAGGTGCGGTCCGGGCCCAGCCCCCGCGCCGCCGCCGGGCTGGTCGGCGCGGGGTTGCTGCTGGGCGCGTTGTTCCGGCGGCGCTGACGGCGCGGGCGCCGACGGCCGACGGCTCGGCCGGGCGGACGTCGAACGCCCGACGGCTTCGGCCGGGCGGCCGGTTCAGCTCCAGAACACGGCGATGCCGACGTTGAGGACGACCAGGCCCGCGAGGGTCGGGGTGAGCCACGTGGCGGGCCTCGGCTTGTTCAGGTTCACCGCGACCAGGGCCGCGATGGCCACCAGGACCAGCAGCTTCACGCCGATCTTGGCGTGGCTGTAGTCCTGGTCGGTCAGCGGGGCCAGGCCGACCAGCGCCACGCCCGTGAGCAGCTGCAGCGCGCTGCCGTGCAGCCAGCCCTTGTTGAGCGGGCCGTCCGCGCCGACCCGGCGCTGGACGAAGAACATCGCGACGAGCATGCCCATGCCGAGCAGGTGCAGGAACACCAGCAGTAGGCGCACGAACTCCACGGCGGAGCCTCCAGTGTGGTGGTTACTAGCTCTGGGTGTTTCGGGTGGCGCGCAGGCCGCGCACACCCAACACGCCGATGACCGTGCCGAATGTGAGCGACGCGACAACGAGCAGCAGGTGCACGGTGAAGAACGTGGTCGGGCCGCTGTCCCACGAGCGGGGGTCCTTCCAGATGTTGCGCAGGAAGGTCGGCCAGATGACCCAGGACCACACCCCGAAGGCAAGCAGGAAGACGGACATGCCGCGGGAGAGCTTCACCGGAGCAGTATCCGACGTGGCGGGTGCAGGTCACTCATCCGGGGTGGATAGCCTGGGCGGGTGCGTTCCTCCGCGTTCCGACGGCCCGTTGCCCTGGTCCTGGCTGCCTGCGCGCTGATGGCCACCGCGGTGAGCGCGGTGACCGCCGCCGCTCCGGCCGTCGCGGCCCAGCCGGCTTGCGAGAACGAGGTGTCACCGCCACCGCCGGTCGACACGTCCGAACAGGTGCCGCCAGGCGAGCAGCCACCACGTCCGCTCGAAGTGCCCGAGAGCCCCGTGGGCGGCCAGCGGCTCGGCGAGTGCGGCCTCGTGCTGCCGCCGAACGCGCAGCCTCTTCCCGACGGCATCACGGCGCAGAGCTGGCTGCTGGCCGACGCCGACAGCGGCGCCGTGCTCGCGGCGCTCAACCCGCACGGCAGGCAGCGCCCCGCGTCGGTCATCAAGGTCCTGCTGGCGATGGTGGTGGCCAAGGAGCTGCCGCCCGACGCGACCGTCGTCGCCACGCCCGAGGACCTCGCCCAGGAGTGCAGCTGCGTCGGCCTGCGCAACGGCGGCCAGTACACCGTGGAGCAGCTGCTCCAGGCGTTGGTGATGGCGTCCGGCAACGACGTGGCGCACGCCCTGGCCCGCAGGCTGGGCGGGGTGCCGTCCGCGATCCGGAAGATGAACGCCCTGGCGGCCGAGCTGGGCGCGCTGGACACGCGGGCCGTGACGCCGTCCGGGCTGGACGCGCCGGGCACGTCCACGTCGGCCTACGACGTGGCGCTGATCTTCCGCGAGGCGCTGAAGTACCCGGACTTCGTCAAGGCCGTGACGACCCAGCGGATGGACTTCCCGGCCGCGAGCGGCGCCGGGACCGTGCCGATCGTCAACGACAACCGCCTGCTCACCACGTACCAGGGCGCGCTGGGCGGCAAGTCCGGGTTCACCGACGACGCCCAGCACACCTACGTCGGCGCGGCGCAGCGCAACGGCAAGAAGCTCGTCGTGGTGCTGCTGCGCGGGCAGCAGCAGCCCGTGCGGATGACGGACCAGGCGGCCCGCCTGCTCGACTACGGGTTCGAACTGGAGCCCGCCGCGTCCGCGAACCCCGTCGGCCGGCTGGTCGAGGGCGCGCCCCAGGTGAAGAAGAAGACCACCGAGGCCCGGCCGACGCCGACCAGCGCGGGCGTGGGCGAGGTGGCCAACTCGTCGCCGGACGGCAGCCAACCGTCGGCCATGCAGACCGCGTTCGGCAACGTCGGCGGCCCGATCACGGCCGTGGCCGCGCTGGGCCTGGTGCTCGCGTTCGTCATGTACCTGCGCAACCGCCGCGCCAAGGCCGCCCGTGCCGCCCGCGCACGTCAGCAGGCGCCCTAGGCGGTCGAACCGCCCGCAGACGCGCCGAGGGCCCCTGAGCAGCAGCTCAGGGGCCCTCGGCGTGCGGTGGGGTCAGACGCGCTTGAACAGGAGGGCGCGCTTGACCTCCTGGATGGCCTTCGTGACCTGGATGCCACGCGGGCACGCGTCGGTGCAGTTGAACGTCGTCCGGCAGCGCCACACGCCGTCGATGTCGTTCAGGATGTCCAGCCGCTCCTCGGCGCCCTCGTCACGGCTGTCGAAGATGAACCGGTGCGCGTTGACGATCGCCGCGGGCCCGAAGTAGGAGCCCTCGGTCCAGTACACCGGGCACGACGTGGTGCAGGCCGCGCACAGGATGCACTTGGTGGTGTCGTCGAAGCGCTCGCGGTCGGCGATGGACTGCACCCGCTCGCGCGTCGGCTCATTGCCGTACGTGATGAGGTACGGCTTGACCGCCTTGAACGCCTCGAAGAACGGCTCCATGTCGACCAGCAGGTCCTTGTGGACCGGCAGGCCCTTGATGGGCTCGACGGTGATCGTCGTCGGCTTGCCCTTGGCGGCCAGCAGGTCCTTCAGCAGCACCTTGCACGCGAGCCGGTTCACGCCGTTGATGCGCATCGCGTCCGAGCCGCAGATGCCGTGCGCGCAGGACCGGCGGAACGTCAGCGTGCCGTCCAGGTACCACTTCACGTAGTGCAGCAGGTTCAGCACGCGGTCCGACGGGAGCGCCGGGATCTCGAACGAGTCCCAGCGCGGCTCGTCGTCGACCTCCGGGTTGAACCGGCGGACCTTCAGGGTGACGGTGATGGCGCCGTCCGGCACGGGGGGCTGGTTCCCGCGCGAGCCGGTGGACACTTCAGCGGTAGCGGTCATCAGTACTTGCGCTCCATCGGCTGGTACCGGGTGAACGTCACGGGCTTGTAGTCGAGCCGGATGTCGGCCAGCAAGCCGTCGCCCTGCTTGTAGTACATGCTGTGGCGCATGAAGTTCGTGTCGTCGCGGTTCGGGTAGTCCTCGCGGGCGTGGCCGCCGCGGGACTCCTTGCGCGCCAGCGCGCCGACGACGAGAACCTCGGCCAGTTCCAGGAGGAAACCCAGCTCGACCGCTTCCAGGAGGTCGGTGTTGAACCGCTTCCCCTTGTCCTGCACGGTGATCCGCTGGTACCGCTCCTTCAACGCCTGCACGTCGTGCAGTGCCGTCTTGAGCGTGTCCTCGGTGCGGTACACCGAAGCGTTGGCGTCCATCGTGGCCTGGAGCTCGGTGCGGATGTCCGCCACGCGCTCCTCGCCGTGCTCCGACAGCACCAGCGCGACCTGCGCCTCGACCTGCGCGGCGGGGTTCTCCGGCAGCTCGACGTGGTCGTGGGACAACGCGTACTCCGCGGCGGCGATGCCCGCGCGGCGGCCGAACACGTTGATGTCCAGCAACGAGTTCGTGCCGAGGCGGTTCGCGCCGTGGACGGACACGCACGCGCACTCGCCGGCGGCGTAGAGGCCCGGCACGACGCTGTCGTTGTCCCGCAGCACCTCGCCGTGCACGTTCGTGGGGATGCCGCCCATCGCGTAGTGCGCGGTCGGGTAGACCGGCACCGGCTCCTTCACCGGGTCGACCGCGAGGTACGTGCGGGCGAACTCGGTGATGTCCGGAAGCTTCGTCTCCAGCACCTCGGCGCCCAGGTGCGTGCAGTCCAGCAGCACGTAGTCCTTGTTCGGACCGGCGCCGCGGCCTTCCAGCACCTCCAGCGCCATCGAGCGGGCGACGATGTCGCGCGGCGCGAGGTCCTTGATGGTCGGCGCGTACCGCTCCATGAACCGCTCGCCCGAGCCGTTGCGCAGGATCGCGCCCTCGCCGCGGGCGCCCTCGGTGAGCAGGATGCCCAGGCCCGCGAGACCGGTCGGGTGGAACTGGTAGAACTCCATGTCCTCCAGCGGCAGGCCCTTGCGGAACACGATGCCCATGCCGTCGCCGGTCAGCGTATGCGCGTTGGACGTGGTCTTGAAGACCTTGCCGAAGCCGCCGGTGGCGAACACCACGGACTTGGCCTGGAAGACGTGGATCTCGCCGGTCGCGAGCTCGTACGCCACCGCGCCCGTGCACACCGGGCCGTCGGCCGTCTCGGTGAGGCAGATGTCGAGGACGTAGAACTCGTTGAAGAACTCGATGCCGTGCTTGACGCAGTTCTGGTACAGCGTCTGGAGGATCATGTGGCCGGTGCGGTCGGCCGCGTAGCAGGCCCGGCGCACGGCGGCCTCGCCGTGGTTGCGGGTGTGGCCGCCGAACCGCCGCTGGTCGATCTTGCCCTCGGGCGTGCGGTTGAACGGCAGGCCCATCTTCTCCAGGTCGAGGACCGCGTCGATGGCCTCCTTCGCCATGATCTCGGCGGCGTCCTGGTCGACCAGGTAGTCACCGCCCTTGATCGTGTCGAAGGTGTGCCACTCCCAGTTGTCCTCCTCCACGTTCGCCAGCGCGGCGCACATGCCGCCCTGCGCGGCGCCCGTGTGGGACCTCGTCGGGTAGAGCTTCGTGAGCACGGCCGTGCGGGCCCGCTGGCCGGACTCGATCGCCGCGCGCATCCCGGCGCCACCCGCGCCGATGATGACAACGTCGTACTTGTGGAACTGCATGGCTCAGGTACTCCCCGCGGCGGGTCAGTCGGTGATGTTCGGGTCGAAGGTGAAGATCACGTACGTGCCGAGGGCGATGATCAGCACCATCGAGACGTAGAGCAGCACCTTGAGCCAGAACCGGGTCGCGTCCTTGCGGGCGTAGTCGTTGATGACGGTGCGCAGGCCGTTGCCGCCGTGGATCTGGGCGAGCCACAACATGGCCAGGTCCCACATCTGCCAGAACGGCGAGGCCCAGCGGCCGGCGACGAAGCCGAAGTTGATGCGGTGCACGCCGCCGTCGAGGATGTTCATGATGAACAGGTGCCCGAGCACGAGCACCACCAGCGCGACGCCCGAGATCCGCATGAACAGCCAGCTGTACAGCTCGAAGTTGCTGCGGCGGGCGGCCGGGCGGCGCGGGGAGCGCGGCTTGTCGAGGATCAGCTCGCTCATGATCAGTGACCCCCACCGAGCAGGTCGGTAACCGTGCGGACCATCATGAAGTAGGTGCCGGGCACCATGACCAGGACCCAGACGCCGAGGACCGCCCAGAGCATCTGCTTCTGGTAGCGGGCGCCCTTCTCCCAGAAGTCGACCAGCATCACGCGGATGCCGTTGAGCGCGTGGTAGAGGACCGCACCGACGAGGCCGACCTCGAAGAGGTTGACGATCGGGTTCTTGTAGGTCTCGATGACCTTGTCGTACGCGTCCGGCGACACGCGCACCAGCGCGGTGTCGAGGACGTGCGCGAACAGGAAGAAGAACGTCAGCACCCCGGTGATGCGGTGCGCGACCCAGGACCACATGCCCAGGTCGCCGCGGTAGAGCGTTCCGCCCCCCTTAGAGGTGCCCGCCCGCTCGGGTGCGGTGGTGCCGGCCATGCGCAACGGCCTCCAGCGTCAGTGGTGGACTGGTCTCCGGTACGTGCGTACTCGGACCTTGACCCTCGGATGCTAGTCCCGCGCGGCGCACCCGACCCAACGGCCCGACCCGTCTGTGAGCGACGAGACACCGGCTCCCGCCTCCGGGTGAACTGGATCGGTTCACCTCACCGTTGCCGGTCCTGGGCTGTGCGGTCCCGGTCACGCAGCACCAGGTCCGCCCGCACGATCCGGCGGTCCGCTTCGGGGTCCTTCGCGCCCGGCGGCACCTCCCGTCCGCGCGAGATCGGCACCACCGGGATCTGGTGGCTGGTGAGCCGCGGCTCGTTCGGCGGCAGTCCACGCTGGACCTCCGCCAGCCGCCGGGCCACCTCGGCCCGGACCCACGCCGCCGCCACGTCCGCGCGCTGCTGACCCGTGCGGGTGGCGTGCAGGTGCGAGTTGCCGTAGCCGACGACGTGGAGCTCGGGCAGCGGCAGGCCGTTGCGGAACCGCCACAGCGCCACCTCGACCGTGCTGTTCGCGACACCGGTCAACATGCTCCGCACACCGTCCGGCAGGGCTTGCGAGCCCCGGGCGACCTCGTCCGGGTCGAGGTTCTTGCCCTCGGCGAGGTCGACGGAGGCGGTGGCCTGCCCGGTGTGGCCCAGGGTCACCGCGACCAACGGGTTCGCGAGCTGCATCTCGACGTGCGGGTCGTCGACGTGGCCCCACTTGTCGAAGAACGTCTGGCCCTCGGCCTTGCTGTACTGGTTGACGAACCACATCTGGCCCGGCTGCGGCAGGGCGTCGTTGCCGACGATGCCGGAGATCGCCTGGCGCGCGGCGGCCAGCGCGTTGTGCAGCGGGTACCGCTCGACGACCCGCGCGGTCTCCGGGTCCGTGGCGGGGTCGGCGAGGATCGCGCGGTTGTCGCGGATCGCCACCAGCGACTCGGCCAGCTTCCGGCGCACCGGGTCGGCGTCCGGGTCGGACGCCAGCGCGGCGTTGATGCGGTCGAGGTCCGGGCCGTGCGCCCGCAGGTTCACCTCGACCAGCCTGCTGAGGAGCTGCTGGCGGGCGCCGCCCTGGCGGACCGTCTCGATCGTGATCTGGCTCCGGTCGTCCGCGCTGTTCACCGCGACCGAACCGAAGTGGTAGCCCCAGACCCGGCCCAGCTGCGTGCCGCGGCCGTCGGCGGTCGGCCGGGCGTGGTTGAGGCCGAAGTTCGGCTCCGGCCTGCCGTCCGGTCCCGTGCCGGGCGAGGCGATGGACTGGATCACGTAAGCCTCGCCGGGCTTCGCCCAGGCGTACTGGTTGACGCCGAGCCGGCGCGCGGCCTCGTCCAGGCGGGCGCGGGCGGGCGTGCCGGGCTGGAGCGCCGAGCCGTACGCCGGTCCCACCATCGGGGTGGTGCCGGGGCGGTCGCTGATCGCCGTGACGACGGCCGCGGGGTCGACGGTCGCGTGCGGGTCGTGCGCGGCGACGGCCAGCGCCATCGCGAGACCGTGGAGGCCGAGCAGCTCCAGCGGGCCGCCGTCACCGGTCCGGCCCAGCGCCGGCACGCCGTCCGGGTCGGCCGGTCGCAGCACGGCCTGGCTGTGCGAGCCGCCGATGATGTCCCGCGAGAACTCGCTGCACACCCCCGGAGGCGACCCGGCGAACGTCGGCCGCACCATCACCAGCCGGGTCGTCGCGTCGCCCTGTCCGAAGTGGACCCGGTTGGCCGGCACCGCGACGAGGTCCAGCTTGCTGCCGGCCTCCTTCAGGCGCGCCCTGGCGTCCGCCAGCACCTCCGGGGTCGCGTAGAACTCCTTGAAGTGGCCGTCGCGGTCGCCGAGCGGCACCGCCACCGTGCCGTCCGAGGAGAACGCCAGCGCCGGCTTCGCCACCGGTTGGCGGACGATCTGCGGGACGATCGCCGGGAAGCCGCCCGTCCGCTGGAACGTCGGCTGCCGGTCGTGCCGGGTGAACGGCGGCACGACGCCGTCGGTCTCCACGACGTAGTCGGTGGTGACGACCGGGTGGGCGGTGCCGACCGACGCCGACTCGTCGAGGCTGAGCAGCGACGCCACGTCCGCGTCGACGTGCGCCGACAGCGCGTCCGCGTCCGGGCCGTCCTCGTACAGCTCGTAGAGGTCGGCCACGGAGTCGGTGTCGGTGTCGCCGTACAGGCCGTAGAGGTCGGCCACGGAGTCCGTGTCGCTGCCGCCGTACAGGCGGTAGAGGTCGTCGATGTCGTCGATGTCGTCGAGGTCGTTGATGTCGTTGACCGGGTCGTGGTCGGTCCGGGGGTCGGACGGTCCCGGGCTGTACGGCGGCACGGCGTCCGGCGAGCGGGTGAAGCCCTGCGGGTCGGGGGCGAAGGACTCCAACGCGCGCAGGCGGTTCTCGATCAGCCACAGGTTGCGCGGCTTGAGCGCGACGTCCCGCGCGTCGATGCCGGCGGTCATCGGGCCGTGGTCCGCCATGACCCGGCCCTTGCCCTGCTGGTGCTGGAAGATCGGCTTGACGGTGTTCGTCTCGAAGTACTCGTCGTGCAGGCCGAGGAAGTGCCCGACCTCGTGCGCCAACCGGCGCGCGTCGGTGTCCACCGGCCAGGTCAGCTGGTCGGCCCGGCCGTTCGGCGGCGCGATCGCGATCGTGCCGTGGGCGGCGGCGGGGTCGGTGGTGAACTCGACGGTGACATGGAACTGCTCGCCGCTGGGCAGCCGGTTCCCGTTGCGGTTGAACAGCTCCTCGACGCCCGCGCGTGCCCGTTCCCGGAGGGCCCGGAGCTGGTCCGGGGTGGCGTTGCCGGGGTCGAGGTAGAGCGAGACGGTGAAGTCGCGCACCGGGGTGCCGTTCACGTCGAACGTCCTGGTGTCGTACGCGATCGGGCCGCGCCAGGCGTTGAGGCGCACGCCGTCGGGGCCGATCGTGGAGCTGTCGAGGACGCCGCCGTCCTCGCCGCGCACCCGGCTGGTGATCGGGACGCCCGCCCTGACGTCGCGGATGTCCTTTGTAGACGCTTGGCGCTGCGGTGCGAACCAGGGCGCGGTGAGGGCCGGGCTGTGCCGCCAGTGCGGGTTGGCCAGCACGGGGTGCGGCGCCTGCGGGGCGGGTGAGGTGATCACCGTGGTCGTCGTCGGGGTTGGGGCTTGCGGTGCGGATCGCGGTGCGGTCCAGCCGTCCGGGCGCCGGAGGTCCCAGTCGACGCGGACGTCCGCGCCGGGCCGGCCGTCCGGGCTGATCCGGACGTCGAAGGCGGGGCCGAGGCGGGTGGCCAGGGCGTGCGCCACGACCTGGGCGCTCGCCCCCGACACCTCGACCGCCGGAGGCCGGTAGCCGAGCCGGTCACGGGTCACCTTCGCCTCGGCGAGGGCGGTGGCGAGCGTGTCGAGGCGTGCGACCTGCGGCCCGTCCAGTGGTGTGCCGGGCGGGAGGTCGAACGACACCTCGGGACCGGATCGGGTGGGCCGGGGTGCGCGGGGCTGGGCGGTCGCGGGAGCCGGTGCGGCCGCCGCCGGGGCGGACGGGGGCGCGGGTGCGGTGCC
>NZ_JBHTLK010000056.1:0-35563 GCF_042678885.1 Saccharothrix hoggarensis | reverse complement strand
TCCCTCGACGCCCGCCCGCCCGGCCCCGTCCACCCGTCCGACCCCGTCCACCCGTCCGACCCCGAGCGTCCGCCCCGCCCCGGCCAGGCCCGCGCCTCCCGCGCCCTCGGGCGGGTCGTACTGGGGGATCGGCATCGTCGCGCTGGTCATCCTCGGCCTGATGGTCTGGGGGATCGTCGCGCTGATCGGCGCGATCTTCTGAGGACGACCACCACCACCGCCACCCGCCCGCCACGCCACGCCGCCGAAAGGAAACCCCGGTGACCGCTGACGCGCTCGACCAGGACTCCGTCATCAAGAGCAAGTGCCTGCCGACGTACCTCGTGTTCGACATCTCCGGCTCGATGAAGCCGCACGAGGCGCTGCTCAACGACACCCTCGAATTCCTCTACAACGTCCTCGTGGAGAACCCGCGCGTGTCGGAGTTCGCGCAGGTCTCGATCATCAGCTTCAGCACCGCGGCGCAGGTCGTGGTGGAGATGACCGACATCCAGGACCTCCGGGCCCTGCCCCAGTTCTCCTGCGGCGGGTCCACGAACTACAGCGCCGCGTTCGCCGCGGTCCAGCAGCGGATCGACCAGGACGTGCCCGCCCTGAACGCGGGCGGCAAGGGCGTGCTGCGGCCGGCGGTGTTCATGATGACGGACGGCGTCCCCACCGACCCCGGCTGGGAGGCGGCGTTCCAGAACCTCGTGGCGAAGAGCTGGCGGCGCCACCCCCACGTGATCAGCTACGGGTTCGGCGAGGCGCGGCCGGACGTGCTGGCCAAGATCGCGACCAAGGGCGCGTTCATCGCCGAGAAGAACACCGAGAGCAAGACGGCGATCACCGAGGCGGTCACCAGCATGCTGCGCACGCTCGTCGCGTCGGCGAAGGCCGAGCAGCTCCAGCTGCCGACCGAGGTCGAGGGCTTCACCACCATCCCGCTCGAATACATGGACTGACCGTGCGCGAGGACGAGCCGAAGGACGCCTACCAGGCCATCGGCCAGTTCAGCGGCTGGGTCGCCAACGCGGACACCAAAGCGGGGTTGTTGGCCACCGCGACGACGTTGCTGGGCGGAGGGTTGGCGAGCCAGCGCCACACGATCCGCGACGCGTTCCGGCCGTCGTCGCTCGCGGACTGGGTGAGCCTGGTGGCGATCTCGGTCGCGATGGTGGCCATCCTGGTCACCGCCATCGCGCTGGTGCTGGTGCTCGTGCCGAGGGCCAGGGTGGCGCGCCAGACGCGGTTCTCGCGCTTCTCCTGGCCCGCGGTGGCGGCCAAGTCGATGGACGAGCTGCTCGCCGAGGTCGACGCGAAACCGGCCGAGGAGGCGTGGTGGACGGCCCGCGACCTGGCGATCATCGTGCACCGCAAGGTGCGCTGGCTCCGGGTGGCGCTGTTCGGCTGGGTGATCGGCGCGCTCGGCCTGCTGGCGTGGGTGGTGGTGCTGAAGTGAGCTGATCCCGCGGCGGGTCGGGCTCGTCAGGCGGGTCGGGCTCGTCAGGCGGGTTGGCGGACCGGCAGGCCGGCGGCGCGGTAGATGTCGTCCACGACCCGCATGGTGGCGACCGCGTCGTCCGCCGTCGTCGGGAACGGCGCGCCGTGCCGCACCGCGTCCGCGAACGCGTCCAGCTGGTACTCGTACGACGGCCGGCGGTCGAACCGCTCGACCCGCCGGTGGCCCTTCAGCTTCACGGTGAGGCGGTGCCCGTGCTGCGGCGAGAACGGGTTGAACACGCGCAGCTCCCCGTTGGCACCCAACACCTTCGCCGACAGGCGCAGCAGCGAGCGCGACCACATCGACGTGACGACCGTGCCGGTGTGCCCGTCCGGGAACAGCAGCTCGGCGCGCATGGCCCGGTCGACGCCCTCGTCCTTCAGCAGCGCGCGGGCCGACTTCACCTCCGGCTCGCCGCCCAGGTACCGCACCATGTTCACCGCGTAGCACCCGGCGTCCATCAACGCCCCGCCGGCGAGGTCCAGCGAGTAGCGGATGTCCTTGAACCGCGGCAGCGGGAAGGACAGGCGCGCCTCGACGTGCCGCAGGTCGCCCAGCTCGGCGACGACCTCCGGCAACCGCAGCGCCAGCGGGTGGTAGCGGTAGTGGAACGCCTCCATCACCACCAGCCCACTGGCCCGTGCGGCCTGCGCCACGACGGCGGCCTCGTCGGCGTTGGCCGCGAACGGCTTCTCGCACAGCACGTGCTTCCCGGCCGCCAACGCCGCCAGCGTCCACTTGCCGTGCAGCGCGTTCGGCAGCGGGATGTAGACGGCGTCCAGGTTGGGATCGGCCAGCAGGTCGTCGTACGTGTCGTGCACGCGCGGAATCCCGTGGTGATCGGCGAACGCGCGCGCCCGCTCGCCGTCGCGCGCCGCCACCGCCGACACCTCGACCGACGACGAGGACCGCCCCGGCCGCACCAACGCCGCCGGCACGATCCGCGCCGCACCGAGAACCCCGATCCGCACGTGGTCGGCCATGCCCAGGAGCTACCCAGGCGAGCGCCGCGTCAACCCCGGTCGTGCCGCGGAGGTGGCGAGCCGTCGGGCGTCGCCCGCGCGTACCACATACTGTTCGACCATGGACGTCCTCGTTGTCGATCACCCACTGGCCCGGGCGCGGCTGACCACCATGCGCGACGCCCGCACCGACAACGCGGCGTTCCGCGCCGCGCTGCACGAGCTGACCGTGATGCTGGTCTACGAGGCCACGCGCGACCTGCCGGTGGCCGAGGAGCGGGTGCACACCCCGGTCGCCCGGACCGCGGGCTACCGGCTCGCCAACCCGCCGCTGCTGGTGCCCGTGCTGCGGGCCGGGCTCGGCATGGCGGACCAGGCGCACAAGCTGATCCCGGACGCGCAGATGGGGTTCGTCGGCCTGGCCCGCGACGAGGAGACGTTGCAGCCCACGCCGTACATGGAGTCGCTGCCGGAGACGTTGGCGGGCCGGCCGGTGTTCGTGCTGGACCCGATGCTCGCCACCGGCGGGTCGATGGCCTACACGATCCGGTTGCTGACCGATCGCGGCGCGACGGACGTGACGGCGGTGTGCGCGCTGGCCGCCCCGGAGGGCATCAAGCACCTGGAGGACTCGGGCCTGCCGGTGCGCCTGATCACCGCGAGCGTGGACGAGCGGCTGAACGACTCGGGCTTCATCGTCCCCGGCCTCGGCGACGCGGGCGACCGCCAGTACGGCGCCGTCCACTGACCGCGGCCGCCCCGCGAGCCGGACGCGTCGGCGTCGGCTCGCGGGGCGACCGGGCACGGGCTCAGGCCCGGATCACGTCAGGTCGGCGGCGTGGTCGGCGGCCCACTCGGCCAACGTCCGACCGCGCCTGCCGGTGACCTCCGCGAAGTCCGGCGTCACGTCGGCCGGCTCCTCGGCGTGCTGCGCCATGTACCCGAGCAGGTACTCGGCGACGTCCCACGGCAGGCCCTCGTCGCGGATCAGCGACGCCCGCGCCTGCCCGTAGGTCAGCCGCTCGAACCCGATCGGCCGGCCGAGCCCCCGTCCGATCGCCTCCGCCTGCTGCCGGTGCGTCAACGCCTCCGGCCCGCTCAGCGTGTACGCCCTGCCGGCGTGCCCGTCGTGCCGCAGCGCGTGCACCGCGACCTCCGCCACGTCGGCCTCGTGGACGGGCGCGCCGACCGACTCCGGGAACGGCGCCCGCACCACGTCCTCGGACTTGATCGTCCGCGCCCACACCAGCTTGTTGGTCATGAACTCGCCGGGCCGGACGTGCGTCCACGCCACCCCGGACCGCTCGACCACCTGCTCGACGTCGTGGTGGAGCTCGTAGCTGCCCGGCCGCTTCGCGGTGACCGCGCTGCTCGACAGGAACACCACCCGCCGCAGGTCGGGCGCGTGGTCCAGGAACGCTTTCGCGTGCGCCGCCGCGTCGTCGGACTCGATGGCGGCGAGCAGGAAGACCGCCGTCACACCGGTCAGCGGCAGCTCGGCCGGCCGGGTGAGGTCGCCGCCGACCACCTCCACGCCGTCGGGCAGGACCGCCTTCGCCGGGTTGCGGGTGAGCGCCTTGACCGGCACGCCCTCCGCCGCCAGGTGTCGGACGACCGCACCGCCGATGGTGCCGGTCGCCCCGGTGACCAGGATCGTCACGTGTTCCCCCAAGGTGTCGGTACTCAAGTTTGAGTAGCCGACGCTAGCGCCACCCCGGCCGGTCGCGCACATGCAAAATTTGCAGCGGGCCGAGTGTCTTCTTTGTTGCCAGATTGGGCCGTTCGGGCGTAGATGTGGTCTAGACCTCGTCACTACCGTGGTCCAGACCACAGCGGCAACGGAGCCGCCGCCACCGCGAGGAGAAGCATGTCGAGCAGGAGATGGGTGCTCCCCGCACTCCTGGCCACGGCGATGATCGTGTCGCTGGCGCCGCAGGCCGTCGCGCACGGCACGTCGAAGCGCACCGTCGGGTACTACACCCAGTGGAGCGGCTACGACCGCAACTTCCTGGTGCGCGACCTCGTCGCCAACGGCACCGCACCGCGGCTCACCCACCTGAACTACGCGTTCGGGTTCCTCGACGAGAGCGGCAAGTGCGTCAGCGCCGACCCGTGGGCCGACTACCAGCGGCCGTTCGGCGCGGAGCAGAGCGTCGACGGGACCGCGGACGTCGCGGGTCAGCCGCTGTCCGGCAACCTGAACCAGCTCAAGCAGCTCAAGGCCAAGTTCCCCAAGCTGCGCATCAACATCTCGCTCGGCGGGTGGACCGGTTCCAAGTACTTCTCCAACGCCGCGCTGACGCCCGAGGCGCGCGCCGCCCACGTGACGTCGTGCATCGACATGTGGCTCAAGGGCAACCTGCCCGGCGCCGCCCCCGGCGCGGCGGCCGGCGTGTTCGACGGCGTCGACCTCGACTGGGAGTGGCCGGCCTCCGAAGCCGCGCCGGGCAACGTCGTGCGGCCCGAGGACAAGCAGAACTTCACCGCGTTGCTGGTGGAGTACCGCAAGCAGCTCGGGGCGCTGACCTGGCGCACCGGCAAGCGCTACGACCTCACCGCGTTCCTGCCCGCCGACCCGCGCCAGGTCGACCGCGGCTTCGAGGTGGCCAAGGTCTTCGGCCTGCTGACGTTCGGCACGATCCAGGGCTACGACTACCACGGCGCCTGGGACCCGCTGACCAACCAGCAGTCCGCGCTGCGCACGCCGGCGGGCGACCCGACCGCGCCGCCGTTCAGCTCGCAGGTCGCCATCGACCACTACCTGAAGTCCGGCGCGCCGAAGGACAAGGTCGTGATGGGCGTGCCGTTCTACAGCCGCGGCTGGACCGGTGTGCGCAACGAGAACAAGGGCCTGTTCCAGCCCGCCACCGGACCCGCGCCCGCGACCTACGAGGCCGGGTACGAGGACTACCGCATCCTCAAGGCGCAGCTCTCCAAGTTCACCGTGCACCGGGACGCCAAGGCCGGGCACGCGTGGTTGTTCGACGGCACCACGTTCTGGACCTGGGACGACCCGGTCGAGATGAAGCGCAAGGGGCGCTACGTGGCCGAACGTCGCCTTGGCGGCGCGATGATCTGGTCGCTCGACGGCGACACCGCCGACGGCGAGCTGATCAAGGCGCTCACGAGCGGACTGTCCTGACAGGGACGGTCCACGGGGTCCGGGGAGGTTTCGCGGCGGCCGCCTCCCCGGGCCCCACCTTTCCGCCCGCTCGCCCCGTGCCGCTCGCTCAGCGGTTCCGCCAGCCGTCCGTGTGCGCACGCAGCGCGCGCTCGTAGACGGGGGCGATCT
Source organism: Saccharothrix hoggarensis (assembly GCF_042678885.1). Taxonomy (GTDB): domain Bacteria; phylum Actinomycetota; class Actinomycetes; order Mycobacteriales; family Pseudonocardiaceae; genus Actinosynnema; species Actinosynnema hoggarensis. The sequence continues at coordinate 29,826 of NZ_JBHTLK010000056.1, read as the reverse complement.
CGACGCCGGGCGGCAGGTTGCCGTTCAGCTCCAGGCTGACCAGCCCGTGCACCATGCCCCACATCGCCAGCGCGATCTGCTCGTGCGGCGCGGACACGAAGACGCCGCGCTCCACGGCCCGGCCGACTTCCCGCACGACCGGCAGGAACGTCCCCTGCGCCGCCTCCTTGATCTCGTCGGAGGGCTCGAAGTCCGGCACGACCTTGCTGAACATCACCAGGTAGAACTGCGGGTCGGCGAGCGCGCTCTCCCGGTAGGCGAGGCCGATCTGGACGATGTCCTCGACCGGGTCGTCCGTCTGCGGCACGGCCGCGAGCCGTTCACCGAATCGGCGGAACGCCTCCTCGTACACGGAGTTCAACAACGCCGGCTTGCCGCCGAACAACGAGTAGACGGCCGTGGTCGACGTGTTGACATCCGCGGCCAGCCTGCGCAAGCTCAGGGCCTTGGGCCCTTCGGCGGACAGCAGCTCACCCGCGCGTTCGAGCAGGCGGCCGCGCAGCGCGTCGTCGTGTGTCTTCGGTCGTGGCACCCGGGCATCGTATCGCAACAGTGTTATGAAACACGGCCTGGTCATCGTGGTATCAAGTTGGTACCGTCGATCGCATGGCGATGACTCTGCGTCTGAGCGACGAGGAGAACCGGCGGCTCGACGAGCTGGCCGCGGCCGAAGGGCGTTCGAAGCAGGAGGTCGTGCGCCTGGCGTTGGCCGAGCGCTGGGCCAGGCTGCAGAAGGAGGAGCAGCTGTCCGAGGTCCTCGGACGGGTGCTGCCGAAGTACCGGGGCCTGTTGGACCGCCTGGGCTCCGCCTGACCGGCGCCGACTGATCCCCACTGCCGCGGGTGCGGCATCCCGCACCCGCGTGCCGACGCGCGCCACACCTTCGGGTGATCGACCCGCCGCACCCTCCCCGTTCGAACACATGTTCGATAAGATCCATCCATGCAGCTCAACCGCTGTCATCCCCACCGTTCGCGCGGCCACCTCCGTGAACGGCCACGCCGACCAGCGGCGCACCGGTATCGTGCCCCGTTGAAGATCGGATCGCGTCCCGGTCGCGCTTCGGCGCACAACGCGGTCGACAACATCCTCGCCGCCGGTTCGGCGGGGAGGCGATACGGACCTGAGGCGGTGGGCAATGGCACCAGAGGCATCCCGGATGCGGCGTGGCCGCGCCGGAATCCCCGCCCTTCAGGACAGGGAGCGCGTCAAGCAGTGGTCAACTACCTCGACGCCGGCGACTTGCTCGTGCTGGCGACCGCCGTCACCGGCGGGGACCTGGTCGTGCGCGACTTAGGTCTCCTCGATTCCGCAGCCCACCGCCCCAGGGCCACAGTGCTGGGGGTCGAGGCTTACGACACGCTCTGGCTGAAAGCTTCCGCACTGCTCGACTCGATCGTCCGCACCCGCCCGCTGGCCGAGGGCAACTGGCGGCTGGGCTGGGTGGCCGCCGTGACGTTGTGCGACATCAACGGCTGGTGGATCGACGCGGAGGAGGACGAGGCGCTCGACCTCGTCCGGGCGCTGGGCCGGGAACAGATCGACGTCTCCGGCATGGCCGCCCACCTGGAGGCCTGGGGCATGCCCAAGGCCGACTGAGCCACCTGCCCGACCTGGGCCAGTCCTCGCCCGACCGGCTCACCTGATCCGGGGTCACTCGTCCCCGGCCCGCTCGCCTGGCCTGGGTGGGTGCGCGGGCACGGGTCCGGGCTGGTCAGGCGGGCGAAGCCCCGGCGTCGGGCCTGCCGCGGTCGCCCGGCGGAGGCGCCGGCGGTCGTTCCCGCGCGCCCTTCCCACCCGGCCCGCGGGCGGGACGACAGGTCCGATCACGGGCCGCGCCACCGGCCGCACCACGGGCAGATCCACGACCGGACCACACCGAGTACGCCGAATCGGGTTGACCTGGAGTGCACTCCAGCTCCTACGGTCGTCACCGTGACGTACTCGATCGCCCAAGCGGCCGAGCGCAGTGGGTTGTCGATAGACACGCTGCGCTACTACGAGCGGATCGGTCTGGTCGACCCGCCTGCCCGGGACTCCGGCGGCCGGCGCAGCTACAGCGACGACGACCTCGGCTGGCTGGTGTTCCTGACCCGCCTGCGCACCACGGGCATGCCCATCCGCATGATGCGCGAATACGCGCAGCTGCGGCACCGCGGCGCGGCCACCGCGGGCCGCCGCAAGCAGATCCTGTTCGAGCACCGCGCCTCCGTCCGCGAGCGCATCGCCGAACTCCAGTCCTGCCTCGAAGTGCTCGAGTACAAGATCTCGCACTACGAGCAGATCGAGCACACGTTCATCGAAGGGATCACCGCGTGACGCTGCTCGGCGAACTCCGCGTCGGCCCGCAGGGCCTCGGCTGCATGGGCATGAGCCAGTCCTACGGCGCCGGCGACGAGCGCGAGTCCATCGCCACCATCCACCGCGCCCTCGACCTCGGCGTCACGCTCCTCGACACCGCCGACGTCTACGGCGCGGGCGCCAACGAGGAGCTGGTGGGCCGGGCGATCAAGGACCGGCGCGACCGGGTCGTGCTGGCCACCAAGTTCGCCCTCGCCGACCCGGACCGGCGGCCGCGCGGCGACGCGGCCTACGTCAAGCAGGCCGTCGAGGCGTCGCTGCGCCGGCTGGGCACGGACCACATCGACCTGTACTACCAGCACCGCGTTGACCCGACCGTGCCGATCGAGGAGACCGTGGACGCGATGGCCGAGCTGGTCGCCGAGGGCAAGGTCCGGCACCTCGGCCTGTCCGAGGCGGGCGTGGCGACGATCCGGCGCGCGCACGCCGTGCACCCGATCACCGCGCTGCAGAGCGAGTGGTCGCTGTGGTCGCGGGACATCGAGGCCGAGGTGGCGCCGACGTGCCGCGAGCTGGGCATCGGGATCGTCCCGTTCTCCCCGCTGGGACGGGGTTTCCTCACCGGCCGCGTCACGTCCGTCGCCGACTTCGCCGACGACGACGTGCGCCGCACCCTGCCCCGGTTCGCCGAGGAGAACTTCGCCCGCAACACGGCGATCGTCGACGCGCTGCGAGCCCTCGCGGCCGAGCGCGGCGTCACGGCCGGCCAGTTGGCGCTGGCGTGGGTGCACCACCGGGGCGAGGACGTCGTGCCGATCCCCGGCACCAAGCGGGTGAAGTACCTGGAGGAGAACGTCGCCGCCGCCGACCTGCGGCTGAGCGCCGACGAGCTCCGGGCGGTCGAGGACGCCGCGCCCGTCGTCGCGGGCGACCGGTACCCGCCGGAGTTCCTCGAGCTGTCGAACCGGTGAGCGCGTCGAAGGGGGAGGACGGGATCGTGGAGAACCGCCGGTTGGGCGCGCTCGACGTGAGCGCGCAGGGGCTGGGCTGCATGGGCATGAGCGAGTTCTACGGCCCCGGTGACGAGGCCGAGTCGATCGCCACCATCCACCGGGCGCTCGACCTGGGCGTCACGTTCCTCGACACGGCCGACATGTACGGGCCGTTCACGAACGAGGAGCTGGTGGGCCGGGCGATCCGGGACCGGCGGGACGAGGTGGTGCTGGCCACGAAGTTCGCCGTCGTCCGCGACCCGGCGGCACCGCGCGCGGAGTGGGGCCTGCGCGGCGACCCGGAGTACGTGCGGCAGGCCGCCGACGCGTCGCTGCGCCGGCTGGGCACGGACCACATCGACCTGTACTACCAGCACCGCGTCGACCCGACCGTGCCGATCGAGGACACCGTGGGCGCGATGGCGGAGCTCGTGACCCAGGGCAAGGTCCGGCACATCGGCCTGTCCGAGGCCGGTGCGGCGACGATCCGGCGCGCGCACGCCGTGCACCCGATCGCGGCCGTGCAGACCGAGTGGTCGCTGTGGTCGCGGGACATCGAGGCGGAGGTCGCGCCGACGTGCCGCGAGCTGGGCATCGGGATCGTCGCGTACTCGCCGCTGGGGCGCGGCTTCCTCACCGGCCGCTACACGTCGAAGGAGGACTTCGCGGACGGTGACGTGCGGCTGACCCACCAGCCCCGGTTCGCCGAGGAGAACTTCGCGCGCAACCTCGCGCTGGTGGAGTCGCTGCGCGAGGTGGCCCGCGAGCACGACGTGACGGCGGCGCAGATCGCGCTGGCGTGGGTGCACCACCAGGGCGCGGTGCCGATCCCCGGCACCAAGCGGGTGAAGTACGTGGAGGAGAACGCCGCCGCCGCGGACCTCAAGCTGACCGACGCGCAGGTGGCGCGCATCGAGCGGGCCGTGCCCGCCGACGCGGTGGCCGGCACCCGCTACCCGGAGGCGGTCATGTCCTCGCTGGGCCGCTGACCGCCGGAGGGGCCGTCAGGGCAGCAGCAGCGAGTCAGGGCAGCAGCAGCGAGTCAGGGCAGCAGCAGCGAGTCGAGGAGGCTCCGGCCGGCCGGCCACGCGCCGGAGCCCTCCGCGGCGGTCAGGTGACCGACGTCGCCGAGCCGCCACCCGCCGCCCAGTGCACCACCGTGGGCACGCCGAGGCTGTGCGCGACCAGCACGGGCGGCTCCGCGCACGCCGCGACCACCTCGTCCAGCCGCCGCACCCACGCGTCCCGCTCGGGCACGTGCCAGTCGTCCTGCGCGACCCGCGTGGCGCCGGGCAGCTCGGCCGCCCACCGCTCCTGCCGGCCACCGGGATCGGGCCCGAACCAGCCGTCCACGAACACCACCGCCACGGACGTCATCCCACCAGTCGGCTCACATCACCGTGGCGGCGACCGTCGCCCCGAGCTCGCGGCACCGCTCCAGCGCCGCCTTGTCCGGTGCGCCCGTCAACGACAGCGGCGCCGCCACGGGCTGCCACCTCAGCCCCGTCGTGATGTCTTGCAACGCCTTCAGCGCGCCCTCGACGCCGAGGTTGCCGTGCACGTACGCGCCGAACGGCCGGCCGACCGTGGCGTCCAGGCACGGGTAGTAGATCGTGTCGAAGAAGTGCTTCAGCGCCCCGCTGATGTACCCGATGTTGGCGGGCGTGCCGAGCACGTACCCGTCGGCGTCGAGCACGTCGGACGCCGTCGCCGAGAGGGCGGGCCGGCGGACCACCTCGACGCCCTCGATCTCCGGGTCCGCGGCGCCCGCGACGACCGCCTCGAACAGCTCCTGCATGGCGGGTGACGGCGTGTGGTGCACGATCAGCAGGCGTGGCACGCCCGACAGGCTGCCGGGACGCGGGGGAACGTGCAAGCTGGACGGGTCGGGTCGTGGGCCCGGCGGCGCCCGTAGCAAGATCCACAACGGGGGCGCGTGGAACCGGTCCGGCCCCCGCGCGTCCTAGTTGGTGACCGGGAGGGAGTCATGGAAACTCGCAGCATCGCCACGATCAAGCGCAACCGGCGGATGACCTGGGGCGCGGGGGTCGGCATCGGGGTCGGCCTGATCGGCCTGCCCCTCGTCTTCATCGCGCTGTGGCCGGGGGTCGACCACAGCCCGTGGGACGTCAACACGATGATCCTGGCGACCGGCGTGGCCCTGTGCACGATCAGCTACATCGCGGGCCGCATCTCGGTGGCCGCCGCCACGCAGCACCGGCGCAGCCCGGTGAGCCCGCCGTCCAGGCGGCCGTACCTGGTGGCGGGCGGTGCGCTCGTCGTCGCCGTGCTGTGCCTGCTGATCGCCCTGGCGTCCTGAGGCCCGCTAGGGCGCGGTGAGCAGCCGGGACACCTGCGCCCGCAGCACGGCCAACCGCGTGCGGGCGCGTTCCCGGGCTTCGGGCAGGTCGTCGGCCACCGGCTCCACGACCTCCAGGTACGCCTTCAGCTTCGGCTCGGTGCCGGACGGCCGCACGACCACGCGCACGCCGTCACGGGTGAGCCGCACCACGTCGGCCTCGGGCAGCAGGTCCTCGAACGCGAAGTCGGCGGGCGGCTCGGCCCGCAGCCGGGCCATCAGGGCGCCGATCCGGCTCAGGTCGGTGAACCGCAGCGAGACCTGGTCGGTCAGGTGCAGGCCGTGGTCGACGGCGAGCTGGTCCAGCGCGTCCAGCAGGGAACGGCCGGACGCCTTCAACCCGGCCGCCAGGTCGCACGCCACCACGGCCGCCGAGATGCCGTCCTTGTCGTTGACGTGGGACGGGTCGACGCACACGCCCAGCGCCTCCTCGTACGCGAACACCAGCCCGTCGCCCGCGCGCACCAGCCACTTGAACCCTGTCAACGTCTCCGCGTACCGGGCGCCGCGGGCCGCCGCGACCGACTTCAGCAACGACGACGACACGATCGTCGTGGCCACCAGGGGATCAGCACTGTCCACAGTGGACAGTACGAGCGAGCCGAGCAGCACGCCGGTCTCGTCGCCGCGCAGCATCCGCCACGACCCGTCCCGCTCGCGCACGCCCAGCGCGCACCGGTCGGCGTCGGGGTCCAGCGCGATGGCGAGGTCGGCCGACTCGGCGGCGGCCAGCTCCAGCAACCGGTCCGCCGCGCCCGGCTCCTCCGGGTTCGGGAACGACACGGTCGGGAAGTCCGGGTCCGGCACGGCCTGCTCGCGCACCACCCGCACGTCGGTGAACCCGGCCCGCCGCAAGGCCTCCACGGCCGTCGCGCCGCCGACGCCGTGCATGGGCGTCAACACCACCCGCAGGTCGCGCGACGCGCCACGCGGCAGCGACGCGACCCGTTCCAGGTACTCGTCCACCTCGGCGTCGGACACCGGCAGGTAGTCGTCCGACAGCGGCACGGACACGGCCGCCGGCACGCCGCGGATCGCCGCCTCGATCTCCCGGTCCTCCGGCGGCACGATCTGCGCCCCGCCCGCCAGGTACAGCTTGTAGCCGTTGTCCGCGGGCGGGTTGTGCGACGCCGTGATCTGCACGCCGGCGACGGCGTTGTGCCGCTTGACCAGGAACGCGAGGATCGGCGTCGGCAACGGCCCCGGCAGCGTCCGCACGGTGAAGCCGGCGCCCGCCAGCACCCCGGCCGCGGCCCGCGCGAAGTCCTCCGACCCGTGCCGGGCGTCCCGGCCGACGAACACCGTGCCGACGTGCCCGTTCGCCTTGAGCCACGCGGCGAGCCCGGCCGTGGTGCGGGTGACCACGGCCCGGTTCATGCCGTTGGGCCCGGCCCGCACGGGACCGCGCAGCCCGGCCGTGCCGAACGTCAGCGGTCCCGCCATCCGGTCGGCCAGCTCGTCGACGGCGGAGGCGTCACCGCCCATCGCCCGCGCCAGCACGCCCTGCAGCTCCAGCCGGGTCGCGGGGTCTGGGTCGTCGGCGATCCAGCGGAACGCCGCGTCGCGCAGGGCCGGGGTCAGGCTCATGCCCTGGTCACCAGCTCGCGCAGCAGGGCGCCCATCCGGCTCGCCGCCGCCTGGCCCGCCTCCAGCACCTCCTGGTGGTTCAGCGGCTCGCCGGTGATGCCCGCGGCCAGGTTCGTCACCAGCGACAGGCCGAACACCTCGACGCCCTCCGCGCGGGCCGCGATGGCCTCCAGCACGGTGGACATGCCGACCAGGTCCGCGCCCATCGCGCGCAGCATCCGGATCTCGGCGGGCGTCTCGAAGTGGGGACCGGGCAGGCCCGCGTAGACGCCCTCCTCCAGCGACGGGTCGATCTCGCGGGCCAGGTCGCGCAGGCGCGGCGAGTACAGGTCGGTGAGGTCCACGAACCGCGCCCCGACCAGCGGGGACGACGCGGTGAGGTTCAGGTGGTCGCTGATCAGCACCGGCTGGCCGACCGACATGCCCTGGCGCAGCCCGCCCGCCGCGTTGGTCAGCACGACCGTGCCGACGCCCGCCGCGGCCGCCGTGCGCACGCCGTGCACGACCTTGGCCACGCCCTTGCCCTCGTAGCCGTGCGTCCGACCGAGCATGACCAGCACGTTCTTGTCGCCGACCGGGACCGACCGGACGGTGCCGCCGTGGCCGACGGCCGTCGGGGCCTCGAAGCCGGGCAGGTCCGCCAGCGGCAGCTCCGCGGTGGGCTCGCCGATGAGGTCGGCGGCCGGGCGCCAACCCGAACCGAGGACCACGGCGATGTCGTGCCTGGCCACCCCGGTCCGCTCGGCCAAGGCCTTCGCCGCGTCGGTCGCCAGGGCCTCGGGGGTGGTGTTCTCACTGATGGCGGTCACGGCCGCGAGCCTAATAGCCGTCCGGTGGCGCTGCCCGCAGTGCTGCGGTCGGCCCGGCGTCGCGGTGGTCCAAGCTTGGCGCGTGGAGCAGCGGGCCTCGGCGTTCTCGGGATCGACGACCTACCAGGCGGGCCGGGACGTGCACGTCAACGCGCCGCCGTCCGCGATCCCCGGCCTGGCGACGCTGGTCGTGCCGGAAGAGGTGACGCACACCGTCCGCGGCCGGGACGGCCTGCTCACCGATCTCGCCGCGACGGTCGAGTCGGGTGGCCACGTGGTCGTCCTGCACGGCAACGGCGGCAACGGCAAGACGACCGTCGCCGTGCAGGTCGCCCGGCGCGCGTCCGTCGAGGTGTGGTGGGTGAACGCGGGCAGCGCGGCGAACGTCGCCGAAGGCCTCCGGGAGGTGGCGTTGCGCGCCGGCGCGGACGAGGCGGCCGTCCGCCACGCGTGGACGGGCGCCGGCTCCGCGCCGGAGGTGCTGTGGCGGGCCCTGGACGCCCGCGCCGAGCCCTGGCTGCTGGTCCTGGACAACGCCGACGACCCGCGGGTCCTCGCCCCGAACGGCGAGCGCGTCGCCTCCGGGCGGGGCTGGCTGCGCACGCCGAGGTCCACCGGCACGGTCCTGATCACGAGCCGTGACGGCCGCCGGTCGGAGTGGGGCGACCGCACGTTCGTCCCGCTGGCCGTGCTCGACGGCGCGGACGCGGCCCGCGTGCTGCTGGACCTGGCGCCCGAGGCGGGCGCGGAGCCCGATGCCCGCGCGCTGGCCGAACGCCTGGGCGGACTGCCCCTCGGCCTGCGGCTGGCCGGCCACTACCTGCGTTCCACCACCGAAGCGGTCCGGCTGCCGGGAGCCGTCCAGCCCCGCACGTTCGCCGAGTACCGGCAAGCGCTTGCGGAGGGCGCCGACCTGGGCGGACGGGAAACCTTGACGGGGACGTGGGAGCTGTCGCTCGACCTGCTCGCCAACCGCGGCCACCACCTGGCCCGTCCGCTCCTGCGCCTGCTGTCGACCTTCGCCCCGGCCCCGATCCCGGTGGCGCTGCTGGACGCGACCGTGCTCGCGGACGAGGACGTGTTCGCCGGCGTCACCGTCCAGCGGCTCACCGACGCGGTGGAGGGCCTGCGCGGTCTCGGACTGGTCGACCACCGGGCGGACGCGCTGGCGCTCCACCCGTTGGTGCACGACGCCGGCGACCCCCACGCGTCGGACTTCGCGGACCTCCGGCAGCGGATGATCACCGCCGCCACCGTCGGGTCGAAAACCCACGACCCCTCGACGTGGCCGTTGTGGCACGCGGTCCTGCCGCACTGCGCGCGAGTCGCGGACTCCGCGATGGACCTGCTGATCGACGCGGCCGTGTTCTGCCTGCAGGTCGGGTTGGCCGCCGACTCCGAGCGCCTGTTCCGACGGGTGCTGCGGGAGATGACCACGACGTTCGGCGAACACCACCGGGAAACCCTCTTGATGAGGTACACGCTGGCCAACATGGTCGCCTGGCGCGGTGAGGACGAGGTCGCCGCGGCCGAGTACCGCGCGGTGCTCGACGCGCAGCAGCGCACGCTGGGACCCGATCACGGTGACACCGTGGACACCCGGATCGCGTTGGCCCGCATCACCGGTGCGCACGACCCGGCGGCCACCGAGGCGCGGTTGCGCGCGCTCCTGGCCGTGCAGGCCGAAACCCTCGGCGCCCAGGACGAGGTGACGCTGGACACCCGCGCCGAGCTGGCCCGGGAGGTCGTGGCGCAGGACCGGTTCGCCGAGGCGCTGGTGATCTACCGCGAGCTGTTCGAGGCCCGCTGCGCCGTCCAGGGCGAGGAGCACCCGGAGACCATGGACGTCCGGCAGCACCTCGCCTCCGTGCTCTGCCTCGCGGGTGACGTCGACGGGGCCGACGCGGAGTTCCGCGCGTTGCTGCCCCAACAGTCACGGGTGCTCGGACCGGAGCACTCGAGCACCCTGCTCACCAGGGCCTCGGCGGCGATGAACCTGGCCCGCCGAGGTCATCTCGACCGCGCGGAGAGCGAACTGCGCGAGACGATCGCGCTCTGCGAACGGGTGCTGGGCCCCGACCACGTCCAGACGTCGCTCGCGCGCGACTCGTTGGACCGGGTGCGCGAGGCGCGCTAGTCGTTCACCCTGAACGTCGGCGCGATCGTGTCGAACAGCCGGCTCCGGCCCGTCTCCTCCTGCTCCGTCGGCACGACGACCTCCACCACCCACAGGTCCGCGCCCCGCGGCAGGACGCGGGAGTAGCGGCTGCGGCGCAGGTCCGGGCCCGGCGGTTCGGTGCCGCGAGCCAGGTCGGTGGCCCGTTCCACGGTCCGGTAGCTGTACTGGACGCCCGGCTCGACCCCGCCGGGCGGCACGACGTCGGTCGGCTCCAGGGCCTCGCCGAAGTACTGGTCCTCCGCCCACCGGGACCGCACCAGCTCCAGGTAGTCGTGGATCGTGTGGTTCGGGTAGTAGTCCGGGAAGCGCTGCACGGCCACCTCGTACAGCCCGTTCGGCGCGACCAGGTGCACGACCGTGCTCGGCAGGAGCCCCTTGTTGGTCCGCTGCTCCAGGAAGCTGGTCCAGTCGGGCCCGACCTCGATGGTGAACTCGGCGCCCTGCTCGCCGTTCGCGGCGGCGGCGGAGGCGGTGGTCGGGAGCAGGGACGGCGTCTCCGTGATCGCGGGCAGCGCGCGGGTGCTCGGCGACGGCGGCGGCAGGAGGGACGCCCCGGCCACCGCCCGCGTCACCGCGAACCCCGACACGCTGCCGATGGCGAACAGCACGGCCGCCGACAGGGCCACCACCGCGGTCGTCACGGGCCTGCGGGGCAGTTCGCGCGTCACCGGGAGCGGGCGGAGGAAGGGCAGCGGGCCGGGGTCGGCGGCCAGCGGGGTGTCCGGCGGGATCGGCGCCTTGACCAGCGGGACGGGCGCCTTGACCAGCGGCGGCCGCACGACCTCCACCACCGGCCGGGTCGCCGCCGAGTCGGGGAACACGTCGGTGCCCGGCTCGGGCAGCAGCGGCCGGACGAGGCGGCGCACCTCGGCCAGTGCCATCCGCTCCGCCGGCTCCTTCTTCATCAGGCCCGCGACCACCGGCTCCAACGCCCCGCAGGCCGACGCCGACGGCACGTCGCCGTGCACGACCTGGTTGATCGTCTGGAGCACGTTCGCGCCCTCGTACGGCTGCTGCCCGGTCATCGCCGCGAACAGCGTCGCGCCGAGCGACCACTGGTCCGCCGCGAACGACACCCGGCCGCCCGCCGCCACCTCGGGCGCGATGAACGCGGGCGTGCCCAGCGCGATGCCGCGGCTGGTCAGGGTGGCCTCGGCGACGTTGCGGGCGATGCCGAAGTCGGTGAGCTTCACCCGGCCGTCGTCGGCGACGAGCACGTTGCCCGGCTTGACGTCCCGGTGCGTGATCCCGGCGCGGTGCGCGGCCTCCAGCGCGGCGGCCACGGCGTCCGCCACGAGCGCGCCCTGCACGTCGGTCAGCGGCCCGCGCTGCCGCACCACCTCCGCCAGCGACGACGACGGCACCAGCTCCATCACCACGTACGGGTCGCCGTCGACCTGCACCACGTCGTACAGCGTCACCAGGTTCGGGTGGACCAGGGCGGCCGCCGACCGCGCTTCGCGCAGCGTGCGCTCCCGGAGCAGGTCGGCGTCGTCGGCGGGCAGGTCGGCGGGGCGCAGGATCTCCTTCACCGCGACGTCCCGGCGCAGCACCTCGTCGTGCGCGGCCCACACCGTGCCCATCGACCCGCGCCCCAGCACGTGCCGCAGGCGGTAACGCCCCGCGATGAGTCGGTCATGACCGGTGATCGGGCGTTCTTCCTCCACTGCGCCATCATTCACCAGCGTGGAAGACTGCCTTCTGCATCGTTCACGGCGGTGAACCTCACATAGCCGCCGTACTACTGGTGAGTAACACTGCGGAGCATGATGGAGCCGTCAGGCGAGTTGGCGCTGGCCGCCGAATTCCCCGCCCCCGACCGCGAGCAGTGGCTGGACCTGGTCCGCGGCGTGCTGCGGAAGTCGGGCGCGGACTTCGGCTCTCTGATCACCACCACCTACGACGACATCGACGTCCAGCCGCTCTACACGGCGGACGACCGGGCGCCCGACGCCGGTTTCCCCGGCCTGGCCCCGTTCACCCGCGCCGGCCGCCCCCAGGGCTCGGTCGACGGCTGGGACGTCCGCCAGCAGCACCGGGTCGCCGACCGCGACGCGGTCATGGCCGACCTCGAGAACGGCGTCACGTCGCTGTGGCTGAAGGGCCTCGACCCGGCCTCCTACGACGACGTCCTGGCCGACGTCTACCTCGACCTCGCGCCGGTCGTGGTCGACGCGGGCGCGGACTTCCACCGGGCCGGCCACGCCATGCTGCGGGTCTGGGACCAGCGGCCGGTGCTGCCCGGCGAGGTGCGGGGCAACGTGGGCGCGGACCCGTTGGGCGTGCAGGCGCGCACGGGGCGGCCCGCCGACCTCGCCGCGCTCACCGACCTGCTCGGCAAGGCCCGAGAGTTCCCCGCGCTGCGCGTCGTCGTGGTCGACGGCCTGCCGTTCCACGAGGCCGGCGGCTCGGACGCGCAGGAGCTCGGCGCGTCCCTCGCGGCCGGCGTCGCGTACCTGCGGCACCTCACCGACGCCGGGCTCGGCGTCGCGGACGCCGTGCGGCTGCTGGAGTTCCGCTACGCGGCGACCGCCGACCAGTTCCTCACCATCGCGAAGTTCCGGGCCGCGCGGCGGCTCTGGGCGCGGGTCACCGAGGTCGCGGGAGCGCCGGCCCCGCAGCTCCAGCACGCGGTCACGTCGCCCGCGATGATGACCCGCCGCGACCCGTGGGTGAACATGCTCCGCACCACCGTGGCGTGCTTCGGCGCGGGCCTCGGCGGCGCGGACGCCGTCACGGTGCTGCCGTTCGACGCGGCGATCGGCCTGTCCGACGACTTCTCCCGCCGCATCGCCCGCAACACGCAGTCGCTGCTGCTGGAGGAGTCGAAGCTGGCCGGCGTCATCGACCCGGCGGGCGGCTCCTGGTACGTGGAGCGGCTCACCGACGACCTCGCGCGCGCCGCGTGGGCGTGGTTCCGGGAGATCGAGGCCGCGGGCGGGCTGCCGAAGGCGTTCGACCTGGTCGCGGACCGGATCGCGGCCACGTGGGAGAAGCGCCGGGCGAACCTGGCCGACCGGTCCGACGCGATCACGGGCGTCAGCGAGTTCCCGAACCTGGCCGAGCCGCCGGTGGTGCGGGCGCCGCACCCCGAGGAGCCGGGCGGCGGGCTGCCGCGCGTCCGGTACGCGCAGGACTTCGAGGCGCTGCGGGACGCGGCCGACGCCGCGCCGGAGCGGCCCAGGGTCTTCCTGGCCACGCTCGGCCCCGTCGCCGCGCACACCGCGCGGGCCACGTTCGCCGCGAACCTGTTCCAGGCGGGCGGCATCGAGACGCCGAACGCGGGCGCGACGAAGACGGTGGAGGACGTGGTCGAGCGGTTCCGCGAGAGCGGCGCCCGGATCGCGTGCCTGTGCGGCAGCGAGAAGAGCTACGCCGAGCTGGCCGGTCCCGTCGCACGCGCCCTGCGTGACGCCGGAGCTGAGCGAATCCTGTTGGCGGGCAAGGAATCCGGCAGCCCGTTCGACGCGGAGATCGACGAGCACGTGTTCCTGGGCTGCCCGGCGCTGCACGTGCTGGAGCACACGTTCGAGGCACTCGTCACCCCTACCTCCAGCGGAGTCCAGCCATGATCCCCAACTTCGCCGAGATCGACCTCGGGGAGCCCACCGCCGCGACGGCCGCGCAGTGGCAGGCCGCGCTGCAGGAGGCGACCGGCAAGGGCGCGGACGCGCTGACGTGGGAGACGCCGGAGGGCATCGGCGTCAAGCCCGTCTACACGGCCGCCGACACCGAGGGCCTCGACTTCCTGCGCACGTACCCCGGCCTCGCGCCGTTCCTGCGCGGCCCGTACCCGACGATGTACGTCAACCAGCCGTGGACCATCCGGCAGTACGCCGGGTTCTCCACCGCCGAGGAGTCCAACGCCTTCTACCGCCGCAACCTCGCGGCCGGCCAGAAGGGCCTCTCGGTCGCGTTCGACCTGGCCACCCACCGCGGCTACGACTCGGACCACCCGCGCGTGGCGGGCGACGTCGGCATGGCGGGCGTGGCCATCGACTCGATCTACGACATGCGGCAGCTCTTCGACGGCATCCCGCTGGACCGGATGAGCGTGTCGATGACCATGAACGGCGCGGTGCTGCCGATCCTGGCGCTGTACGTGGTGGCGGCCGAGGAGCAGGGGGTGGCGCCGGAACTCCTCGCGGGGACCATCCAGAACGACATCCTCAAGGAGTTCATGGTCCGCAACACCTACATCTACCCGCCGAAGCCGTCGATGCGGATCATCTCGGACATCTTCGCGTTCACGTCGCAGCGGATGCCGAAGTTCAACTCGATCTCCATCTCCGGCTACCACATGCAGGAGGCCGGAGCGACGGCCGACCTGGAGCTGGCGTACACGCTGGCGGACGGCGTGGAGTACCTGCGGGCGGGTCGCGGCGCGGGCCTCGACATCGACGCGTTCGCGCCGCGCCTGTCGTTCTTCTGGGCCGTCGGCATGAACTTCTTCATGGAGGTCGCCAAGCTCCGCGCGGCGCGCCTGCTGTGGGCGAAGCTGGTCAAGGGCTTCGACCCCAAGTCGCCCAAGTCGCTGTCGCTGCGCACGCACTGCCAGACGTCCGGGTGGTCGCTCACCGCGCAGGACGTGTTCAACAACGTGGCCCGCACGTGCGTCGAGGCGATGGCCGCGACCCAGGGGCACACGCAGTCGTTGCACACCAACGCGTTGGACGAGGCGCTGGCGCTGCCCACCGACTTCTCCGCGCGCATCGCCCGCAACACCCAGCTGCTGCTCCAGCAGGAGTCGGGCACGACGCGGGTGATCGACCCGTGGGGCGGCAGCGCGTTCGTCGAACGCCTCACGCACGACCTGGCGCACCGCGCGTGGGCGCACATCACCGAGGTCGAGGCGGCGGGCGGGATGGCGCAGGCCATCGACGCGGGCATCCCGAAGCTGCGCATCGAGGAGGCCGCCGCGCGCACCCAGGCGCGGATCGACTCCGGCCGGCAGCCCGTGATCGGCGTGAACAAGTACCAGGTGGACGTCGACGAGCAGATCGACGTGCTCAAGGTCGACAACGCCGGTGTGCGCGCGCAGCAGCTGGCGAAACTGGCCCGGCTGCGCGAGGAGCGCGACCAGTCCGCTGTGGACGGCGCCCTCACCGCGCTGACCAACGCGGCGGGCGGCGACGGGAACCTGTTGGAGCTGGCCATCTCCGCGGCCCGCGCCAAGGCCACCGTCGGCGAGATCTCCGAGGCGCTGGGCAAGGTGTGGGGCAGGCACTCCGCGCAGATCCGCACGATCACCGGCGTGTACCGGGAGGAGGCCGGCGCTGTGTCCAACGTCGAAGCCACGCGCGAGGTCGTGGAGGCGTTCGCCGAGGCGGAGGGCCGCCGGCCGCGCATCCTGGTGGCCAAGATGGGCCAGGACGGGCACGACCGCGGCCAGAAGGTGATCGCGACCGCGTTCGCCGACCTCGGCTTCGACGTGGACGTCGGCCCGCTGTTCCAGACCCCGGACGAGGTCGCCCGCCAGGCCGTCGAGGCGGACGTGCACATCGTCGGGGTGTCGTCGCTGGCCGCCGGCCACCTGACGCTGGTGCCCGCGCTGCGCGCCGCGCTCGCCGAGGCGGGCCGCGAGGGCATCATGATCGTGGTCGGCGGCGTGATCCCGCCGCAGGACTTCGACGCGCTGCGCGAGGCCGGCGCGGCGGCGATCTTCCCGCCCGGCACGGTCATCGCCGACCCGGCGGGCGACCTGCAGCACGAGCTGGGCGACCAGCTCGGCCACGACGACGTCGCCGCGGGCCGGCCGGCGCGCGATGGCTAGGCCGAACGACGTCGGCGAGTACGCCAAGGGCGTGCTCGCCGGCGACCGGGGCACGCTGGCGCGCGCCATCACGCTGGTCGAGTCGACCCGCGCCGACCACCGGGCGCGGGCGCAGGAGCTGCTGGTCGAGCTGCTGCCGCACTCGGGCAACGCGCACCGCGTCGGCGTCACGGGCGTGCCCGGCGTCGGCAAGTCGACGTTCATCGACGCGTTCGGCTCGATGCTGACCGCTCAGGGGCACCGGGTGGCGGTGCTGGCGGTCGACCCGTCGTCCACCCGCACCGGCGGGTCGATCCTGGGCGACAAGACCCGGATGGCCCGGCTCGCGGTGGACCCGGCGGCGTTCATCCGGCCGTCGCCGACGTCCGGCACGCTCGGCGGCGTCACCAGGGCCACCCGCGAGTCGATCGTGCTCGTCGAGGCCGCCGGCTTCGACGTGGTGCTGGTCGAGACGGTCGGCGTGGGCCAGTCCGAGGTCGCCGTGGCGAACATGACCGACTGCTCGCTGTTCCTCACCCTCGCCCGGACCGGCGACCAGCTCCAGGGCATCAAGAAGGGCGTGCTGGAGCTGGCCGACGTGATCGCGGTCAACAAGGCCGACGGGCCGCACGCGCTGGACGCCCGCAAGGCGGCCCGCGAGCTGGCCGGGGCGCTGCGGCTGCTGCGCCCGGCCGACGCCGTGTGGCACCCGCCCGTGCTGACGTGCAGCGGGCTGGACGGGACCGGGCTGGACGAGGTGTGGCGGCGGATCGGCGTGCACCGGGCGGCGCTGGAGTCGGCCGGCGAGCTGGCCGAGCGGCGGCGTCGCCAGCAGGTCGACTGGACGTGGGCGATGGTGAACGACCAGCTGCTCGCGAGCCTGCGCGCCGCGCCCGCCGTGCGCGCCGTCGTGCCGGAGGTCGAGCGGCAGGTGCGGGACGGCGAACTGACCGCCACGCTGGCCGCCGAGCGCATCCTGGCGGCGTTCCAAGACCGCGCCGGGGAGGCGTGACCAGGACCGGTGACCAGCGGTGATCCACCACGGGGCGTGCGCGCACGCTCACCTGACGTGCGTTGCCACCGGTTTGGCTGACCACTGACAGTGGTATCCACGACAGGCGGTGACTAGGCTTGGCGACCATGTGGCGATCTGTGCTCGCGGTGTTCCTCCTGGTGCTGGCCGGTGCTCTCGCCGTGCCGGGCACAGGGACCGCCGCGACGACATCGTCGCAGCTCGTGGTCGGGCAGACCGACTCCGTCGCGCCCGGCGGCACGATCGAGCCCGGCCCGGCCATCGACGCGCCGCAGGAGCCCGCCCCCGCCGCCACGGGGGAGACCCGCAAGAAGATGTGGCTCGGCGGCATCGCGGTGCTCCTGTTCGCCCTGGTGTACTGGCGGAACAAGAAGCGCTGGTCGAAGTGGCGCGCCGGGCGCAAGTCCGGCTGACTCCCACCAGGTGGGAGGCTCCAGGTGACGTGTAGTCGCCTTTTAGCATGGCCTGCGCAGACTTGATCGGTCTGACCGAAACTCGAGCACCGCTTGGCGCAGCCTCGCAACCGGTTGCCGGTTGATCAACCCGAGGTGCGTCGCGCTCAGCAGACCGTGATGCAGGATGGAAGCAAATGGGTACCGACTTCAAGATGAGCACGCGCTCGGCCGTCGAGCGGTACTCGAATGCGCTGGTAGGCCTCTCCCGCAGCATCCACGCCGAGCCCGAGCAGGCGTTCGCCGAGCACCGCAGCGCCGCCAAGGTCGCCGACCTGCTCGCCGCCGAGGGCTTCGAGGTCGAGCGCGGCGTCGCGGACCTGGAGACGGCGTTCACCGCGTCGTTCGGCTCCGGTGAGCTGGTGCTCGGCCTGTGCGCGGAGTACGACGCGCTGCCCGAGGTCGGCCACGCGTGCGGGCACAACGTCATCGCCGCCGCGTCCACCGGAGCCGCCCTCGCCCTGCGTGACGTCGCCGACGAGCTGGGCCTCACCGTCCGGGTGATCGGCACGCCCGCCGAAGAGGTGGGCGGCGGCAAGGTGCTGATGCTCGAACGCGGGGTATTCGACGACGTGGCGTTCTCGATGATGGTGCACCCGGCTCCGTACGAGGCCGTCGCCGCGCGCTCCCTGGCCATCACCGACGTCGAGGTCCACTACACCGGCAAGCCGTCGCACGCCGCCGCCGCGCCCCACCTGGGCGTGAACGCCGGTGACGCGATCACCGTCGCCCAGGTGGCCATCGGCCTCCTCCGGCAGCACCTCGAACCCGGCCAGATGGTGAGCGGCATCGTCACCCGCGGCGGTTCCGTGCCGAACGTCGTGCCCGCCAGCACGTCGGCCATGTTCGACCTGCGCGCCGACGACCTGGACTCCCTGCGCCGGCTGGAGGAGCGGATCAACCGCTGCTTCGAGGCGGGCGCGCTGGCCACCGGCTGCACCCACGAGGTCGTGAAGGTCTCGCCCGTGTACGCCGAGCTGACCCCCGACCCCTGGCTCGCGGACGCCTACCGGCGTGCCGCCGTCGAGCTGGGGAGGCATCCGATGAGCCCCGAGCAGGAGCTCAAGGAGAAGATCGGCAGCACCGACATGGGCAACATCACCCGTGCGCTGCCGGCCATCCACCCGACCATCGCCATCGACTGCGGAGACGCGGTGAACCACCAAATCGAGTTCGCGACCGCCTGTGCGTCGGCGTCCGCCGACCGAGCTGTGCTGGACGGGGCGCTCGCCCTGGCCTGGACCACGATTACCGCCGCCACCGACGGTGCGCAGCGCGCTCGACTGCTGGCAGGTGTGGCATGACGGTCCTGGACTCGCGTCTGCCGGAGGAGGGTGCCGAGGTGCTGTTGACCGATCACGGGGTCAGCATTGCCCCTGTGGATGATCCCGGTGAGGGGCGCGGCCCCTCGTGGCTGGACGACTGGCTGGCGGCGAACGCCTCCGAGGTCGTCGCCTGGCGCCGGCACATCCACGCGCACCCGGAGCTGTCGCGGCAGGAGTACGCGACCACCGGGCTGATCGCCGACGTGCTGCGCTCGGCCGGCCTCAAACCACGCGTGCTGCCCGGTGGCACCGGCATCGTCTGCGACGTCGGCTCCGGTCCCCGGTGCGTCGCGCTGCGCGCCGACATCGACGCCCTGCCGCTGCCCGAGAACACCGGCGTCCCGTACTCGTCCACTGTGGACGGCGTGGCGCACGCGTGCGGCCACGACGCGCACACCACCGTGCTGCTGGGCGCGGCGCTGGCCCTGGCGTCCGCCACCGAGCTGCCCGGACGGGTGCGGCTGGTGTTCCAGCCGGCCGAGGAGGTCATGCCCGGCGGCGCGCTCGACGTGCTGGCGGCGGGCGGCCTCGACGGCGTGGAGCGGATCTTCGGCCTGCACTGCGACCCGAGGCTGGAAGTCGGCCGCATCGGCACCCGGATCGGCGCGATCACGTCCGCCAGCGACATGCTGGAGCTGCGCCTGACCTCGCCCGGCGGCCACACGTCCCGGCCGCACCTCACCGCGGACCTGGTGCACGCGCTGGGCACCGTCATCACCGGCCTGCCGGGCCTGCTGTCGCGCCGCGTCGACCCGCGCTCGGGCACCGTGCTCGTGTGGGGCGCCGTGCACGCCGGAGAGGCGCCGAACGCGGTGCCGCAGGACGGCGTGCTGCGCGGCACGCTGCGCACCGGCGACCGCGACATCTGGGCCGAGCTGGAACCGCTGATCAAGGAGCTGGTGGGCGCGCTCCTCGCGCCGACCGGCGTCGGCTTCGACCTGCACCACCGCCGCGGCGTGCCGCCGGTCGTCAACGACCGCGAGAGCACCATGCTGCTCCGCGCGGGCGTCGAGGCGGCGCTGGGCGAGGACGCGCTGGCGGGCACCGAGCAGTCGTCCGGCGGCGAGGACTTCGGCTGGTACCTGGAGCACGTGCCGGGCTCGTTCGCGCGCCTCGGCGTGTGGGACGGCGTCGGCAAGCAGCGCGACCTCCACCAGCCCGGCTTCGACCTGGACGAGCGCGCCCTGCTGGTCGGCATCCGGGTCATGGTGCACGCGGCCCTGGCCGCCCTGGCCTGACTGGTCCCCCGGCGCCCGACCGGCTCAGTGCCGCTCGGGCACCGGGCCGCCGGCCTGCCGTGAGGCGGTCAGCCCGCGGTCGGGTCGGCCGCCCGCGCGGCACGCTCGATGGTCGCGCGGCGTTCCGCCCAGTGGGCCGCGTCCTGCCGCAGCGCCAAACCGTCGCCGTCCAGCCCCACCAAGCCGTCGACCTGTTCCCGCAGGATGTCGGCGTGCCCGGCGTGCCGGCAGGTCTCGGTGAGCACGTGGACCAGCATGGTGAACAGGGTCACCTCGGAGTCCGGCCACCACGGCACGTGCCCGGGCGCGTCGAGGTCGAGCGCGGTGATCGTGGCGTCGGAGTGCGCCCACACGCGCCGGTACCGGTCCACGACGTCGGCGCGCGTCTCGTGCTCGGTCGCCCACATGTCGGCGCGGCGGGCGTCCTCGTCGTCCCAGCGGGGGAGGGGTTCGGGGAACGGGCGGCCGAAGACCTCGCCGAAGTACCGGGCCTCCCACGTCGCCAGGTGCTTGACCAGCCCGAGCAGGTTGGTGCCGGTGAGCGTCATCGGGCGACGGGCGTCGTACTCGGAGAGCCCGTCGAGCTTCGTGAGCACCGCCTCGCGGATCCAGCGCAGGCTGTCGTGCAGGTGCGTCTTCGCGTCGCCGTCGGTCATGGGACCGAGCCTGCCAGGCCGCGCCTCAGCTCACCGGCTCGACGATCTCCGGCCGCGCCTCCGGCGCCGACGACCGCACGGCGTCCGCCGCCTGGTCGTCCGGCTCCGCCTGCGACGCCCGCTCCGCGTCGACGCGCGCCGTGTACACGGCCACCTCCTGCGCCACCCGGTCGTCGTCCCACCCCTGCACGCCCGCCATCAGCCGGGCCACCGGCAGCGCGCACTCCACGCCCCGGTGCGGGTACTCGATCGAGATCCTGGTCCGGCGCGTCAGCACGTCCTCCAGGTGCAGCGCGCCCTCGTGCGACGCCGCGTACACCACCTCGACCTGGAGGTAGTCCGGCGCGGCGGGCACGGGCTTCAGCAGCTCGGGGTCGGCCGAGTCCAGCACCTCGTGCACCAGCGAGCCGTACCGGTCCAGCAGGTGCCGCACCCGGTAGGGGTGCAGGCCGTACCGGGTCGCCAGCTGGTCGGCCTGGTTGACCAGGGCGTGGTACCCGTCCGCGCCGACCAGCGGCACCTTGTCCGTGATCGACGCCTGGATGCGGCCCGGCAGGTCGACCGCCGCCGCGTCCACGGCGTCCGCGCCCATGACCCGGTACGTCGTGTACTTCCCGCCGGCGATCGCGACCAGCCCCGGCGCGACCCGCGCCACGGCGTGCTCGCGCGACAGCTTCGACGTCGACTCGCTCTCACCGGCCAGCAACGGCCGCAGCCCGGCGTACACGCCCTCGATGTCGTCGTGCGTCAACGGCGTCGCGAGGACCGAGTTGACGTGCGTGAGGATGTAGTCGATGTCCGACCGGGTGGCCGCCGGGTGGGCCAGGTCGAGGTTCCAATCGGTGTCCGTCGTTCCCACGATCCAGTGATTTCGCCACGGGATCACGAACAGCACCGACTTCTCCGTGCGCAGGATCAGACCGGACTCGGACACGATCCGGTCCCGCGGCACGACGATGTGCACGCCCTTCGAGGCCCGCACGCGGAACCGGCCGCGGCTGCCGGACAGGCGTTGCAGCTCATCGGTCCACACGCCGGTCGCGTTGATCACGGCGTGCGCCCGCACGGACGTCTCCCGCCCGTCCTCCACGTCCCGCACCCGCACGCCGGACACCCGGTCCGCCTCCCGCAGGAAGCCCACGACCTGCGTGGACGTCCGCACGACCGCGCCGTAGTGCGCCGCCGTCCGGCCGACCATCATGGTGTGCCGGGCGTCGTCGGCCTGCGCGTCGTAGTACCGGATGCCGCCGACCAGCGCGGACGGCTTCAGCGCCGGCACCAGCCGCAGCGCGCCCGCCCTGGTCAGGTGCTTCTGCCCCGGCACGGACCGCGCGCCGCCCATGGTGTCGTACATGAGCAGCCCGGCCGCCGTGTACGGGCGCTCCCACCCGCGACGCGTCAGCGGGTACAGGAACGACACCGGCTTGACCAGGTGCGGCGCGAGCCGGGTCAACATCAGTTCGCGTTCCCGCAGCGCCTCGCGCACGAGCCCGAACTCCAGTTGCTCCAAGTACCGCAGCCCGCCGTGGAACAGCTTGGACGAGCGGCTGGACGTGCCGGAGGCCAGGTCGCGCGCCTCGACCAGCGCCACCCGCAGACCGCGGGTCGCCGCGTCGAGCGCGGTGCCCACGCCGACCACGCCACCACCGATGATCACCAGGTCGAAGGTCTCCGCGCCCAGCCGTTCCCAGGCCTCCTGGCGTTCGAGAGGTCCCAGCCGGCCTGCGGTGGCGGGGTGCTTGCGCGTAACCACTGACGCCTCCCTGATGCTCGACTCGACTGGTCCGACCAGGCTGACTCGACCACGTTACCCGCTGGTACGCCACCCGTGGACAACTGATCAGAGCGGAACTAGCGTCATCGGACATCGTGGGGTGGGCAGCGCCGCCGGACCCGGACCGTGCTGCCTCCTGTCATGGCGAGGAGGTCGGCGGATGAGCAGTGGCTCGATCTTCGTGTGGGAGATGCTGGGCACCGGGATCCTGATCCTGCTGGGTGCGGGCGTGGTCGCCAACGTGGTCCTGAAGGACACGCTGGGCAACGCCGGCGGATGGCTTCTGATCAACATCGGCTGGGGTTTCGCGGTCTTCGCGGGCGCCAGCATCGCCGCGCCGAGCGGCGCGCACCTCAACCCCGCGGTCACCCTGGGCCTGGCCATCGCGGAGAAGACACCCTGGGGCCAGGTCCCCGTCTACTTCGCCGGCCAGATGGTCGGCGCGTTCCTCGGCGCCGTGCTCGCCTGGCTGGCCTACAAGACCCAGTTCGACGCGCACGACGACCCGGCGGGCACGCGTGGCATCTTCTGCACCGGTCCGACCATCCCGCGAGCCGGCTGGAACGTCGTCACCGAGGTGATCGGCACGTTCGTGCTGGTCGCGTGGGTGCTGCTGAGCCCGGTCGCGCAGGAGTCGGACGGTGGCGTCCCGCAGCTGGGCAACTCCGCGCTCGGCTACGCGGGCGTCGCGTTCGTCGTCATCGGCATCGGCGCCTCCCTCGGTGGTCCCACGGGGTACGCCATCAACCCGGCGCGCGACCTCGCGCCGCGCATCGCCTACGCGATCCTGCCGATCCGCGACAAGGGCAGCGCCGAGTGGGGCTACGCCTGGGTGCCGGTCGTCGGGCCGCTGCTCGGCGGCGCGCTCGCCGCACTCCTGTACCTGGTTCTCCCGGTCTGAAAGGACTCCAGCGCATGACCAAGTACGTGGCCGCGATCGACCAGGGCACGACGTCGACCCGGTGCATGATCTTCGACCACTCGGGCCGCGTGGTCTCGGTCGACCAGAAGGAGCACGAGCAGATCTTCCCGCAGGCCGGGTGGGTCGAGCACGACGCCAACGAGATCTGGACCAACACGAGGCAAGTGGCGGCGGGCGCGTTGGCCAAGGCCGACCTCACCACCGCGGACGTCGCCGCCGTCGGCATCACCAACCAGCGCGAGACCGCGCTCGTCTGGGACCGGACCACCGGGCAACCCGTCTACAACGCGATCGTCTGGCAGGACACCCGCACCGACAAGATCTGCCAGGAACTGGCCGCCCTCGGCGGTGGCCAGGAGCGGTACCGCGACAAGACCGGCCTGCCGCTGGCGACCTACTTCTCCGGGCCGAAGATCCGCTGGATCCTCGACAACGTCGAGGGCGCCCGCGCCAAGGCCGAGGCGGGCGACCTGCTGTTCGGCAACATGGACACCTGGGTGCTGTGGAACATGACCGGCGGGGTGGACGGCGGCGTGCACGTCACCGACCCCACCAACGCGTCCCGCACGCTGCTGATGGACCTCGACACGCTGAGCTGGGACGAGGGCATCGCGGCGGACATGGGCATCCCCCTGTCGATGCTGCCGGAGATCCGCTCGTCGTCCGAGGAGTACGGCAAGGTGCGGGAGCGCGGCGCGCTCGCGGGCGTGCCGATCGCGGGCATCCTCGGCGACCAGCAGGCGGCCACGTTCGGCCAGGCGTGCCTGTCGCCGGGCGAGGCCAAGAACACCTACGGCACCGGCAACTTCGTGCTGCTCAACACCGGCACGGACAAGGTGATGAGCGAGAACGGCCTGCTCACCACGGTCTGCTACAAGATCGGCTCGAACGACCCGGTGTACGCGCTGGAGGGTTCCATCGCGGTGACCGGGTCGCTGGTGCAGTGGCTGCGCGACAACCTCGGCATGATCAGCACGGCGGCCGAGATCGAGCAGCACGCCCGCACGGTGGAGGACAACGGCGGCGCGTACTTCGTGCCCGCGTTCTCCGGCCTGTTCGCGCCGTACTGGCGGTCGGACGCGCGCGGCGCGATCGTCGGCCTGACCCGGTTCGTGAACAAGGGCCACCTGGCCCGCGCGGTGCTGGAGGCCACGGCGTTCCAGACCCGCGAGGTGATCGACGCGATGAACGCCGACTCGGGCGTGCCGCTGAAGTCGTTGAAGGTCGACGGCGGCATGGTCGTCAACGAGCTGCTGATGCAGTTCCAGGCGGACATCCTGGGCGTGCCGGTGATCCGGCCGGTGGTCAACGAGACGACCGCGCTCGGCGCCGCCTACGCGGCCGGCCTGGCGGTCGGTTTCTGGGAGTCGGAGGACGACATCCGGCAGAACTGGGCCCAGGACAAGCAGTGGGACCCGGCGATGGACGACGAGGCCCGCGCGAAGACGTACGCGCAGTGGAAGAAGGCCGTGACCAGGACCTTCGACTGGGTCGAGTGACCTCGACGCGTGGGAGGGGCGTTCGCTCCTCCCACGCGCCCGGCGGGTCAGGCCGTGCCGCCGCCGCCCGTCTGCGGTGCGCCGACCGGCTTCACCGGCACCTGCGGCTGGGGCTTCGGCTTCGGCTGCGGGTCGGGCTTGGGCGCGGGGTCGGCCGCCGCCACGACCGTGAACGACGCGCTCACCTCACCCTTGCCGCACGTCGCCCGTGCCTGGTAGGTCCCCGGCCGGTTCACGACCTGCCCACTGCCGACGTGGGACTCCAGGGTCGGGTCCACCACGGTGTGGATGGGCTCGACGAACCCGTCGGACCGGATCGGCCCGAGTGACCCGTCCTGGTAGCGGCAGGCGCCGTTCGGGACGCCGGCGGTGATCGTGCCCCCCGGCTGGAGGGTCGTGGGCCGCAAGGTCAGGACCGGCTCGAGCGACCCGGCCGGCTTCAGCGTGATGGAGCCGCCGTCCTGGTAGTCCTGGCGGGCGCACCTGACCCTGGCCGGGTACGTGCCCGGTTCGTCGATGAACTTCACCGGGCCGGAGTAGACGACGTTGCCGCCGTTGTCGCCGGTGGGCGACAACGGGCCGACCGAGGCGAAGGCATCCGACCAGATGCCCACCGGCGGCAGGGCTCCGCCGCACATGACGGTCACCGTGCCGCTGCTGCCGGCCTCCGCCGGGTTCGGGTAGCTCCAGCCCGCCGCGGACTGGGCCGACGCCGCGACCGGTGCGAACAGCACCGAGGCGGCCAGGGTTGTGGCGAACAGGATTCTCTTGCGCATCGTTGGTACCCCCTAGGCGAGCGCCGCGTAGACGATCACGTTGTCCCGGTAGCTCCGCGCGGCGCTGTCGAAGCTCCCCCCGCAGGTGATCAGCCGGAGTTCCGGGACGGCGGTGTCCCCGTACACCGCGTCCGTGGGGAACTCGTCCTTCGGCACCTGGTCCACCCGCCGCACGACGAACCGCAGCGTGCCCCCGTCCTCACGGGAGACGAGCACCTCGTCGCCGACCACGACCTCCCGCAACCGGTGGAAGATCCCCGGCTGGTTGTTCCCGTCGACGTGCCCGAGGATCACCGCCGGACCGACCTCGCCCGGTGTCGGCGCGTGCGAGTACCACCCGGCCTGCATCGGCTGCTCGATCGGCGGCACCTCCACCGTCCGGTCGGGGTTGAGCCCCAACGGGACCAGCGACGAGCGCGCGTCGATCCGCGGCACCCGCACCTCGGTCGGCGCCGACCGGGCCACCCCGACGGTGGCCGCCGGGGAGGTGGGTTCGGCCGGCGCGGTGGTCGAGGTAGCCGTGCCGGGGCCCGCGGCGTTCTCGGACGGCGCCGTGCCGGGCGTGGCGCACGCCACGAGCAGCACGGCGACCGGAACCAGGAGTGTGGCGCGGATCACCATGAAGGGGAGACGTGCGCCGACCCCGGCCGGTTGTCCCGGTTAGCCCATTCGGACTAGTCGAGGTCGTCGTGGCGCATGAGCTGGCGGCCCGCCTCGGTGATCGAACCCGTCAGCGACGGGTACACCGAGAACGTGGTGGCCAGGTCCTCCACCGTGAGCTGGTTCTGCACCGCCAGGGCGATGGGCAGGATCAGCTCGCTGGCGTTCGGCGCGACCACGACACCGCCGATGACCACGCCCGTCGCCGGCCGGCAGAACAGCTTCACGAAACCGCGCCGCAGGCCCTCCATCTTGGCCCGGGGGTTCGTCGCCAGCGGCAGCATGATCGTGCGCGCGGGCACCTCGCCCGAGTCGATCGCCTGCTGGCTGATGCCGACGCTGGCGATCTCCGGGTTGGTGAACACGTTCGCGGCGACGGTCTTCAGCCGGATCGGGCTGACGCCCTGGCCCAGCGCGTGCCACATGGCGATGCGGCCCTGCATGGCGGCCACCGACGCGAGCAGCAGCAAGCCGGTGCAGTCGCCCGCCGCGTAGACACCGGAGATGTTCGTCCGCGACACCCGGTCGACCGGGATGTACCCGCCGCGGCCCAGCTCGATGCCGATCTTGTCGAGGCCGAGGTCCGCGGTGTTCGGGACGCTGCCGACCGTCATCAGGGCGTGGCTTGCCTCGATCGTGCGACCGTCTTCCAGGTGAATCAGGACGCCGTCGCCGACGTTCTCGACCCGGTCCGCGCGGGCGTGCTTGACCACCGCCGTGCCGCGCTCGGCGAACACGTCCTCCAGCACCACGGCCGCGTCGGCGTCCTCGTGGGGGAGCACCCGGTCGCGGCTGGAGACCATGGTCACCTTCACGCCGAGTTCGGTGTACGCCGAGGCGAACTCCACGCCGGTGACACCCGACCCGATGACGGCCAGGTGCTCGGGCAGCTCGGGGAGGTCGTAGATCTGGCGCCACGTGAGCACCCGCTTGCCGTCCGGCTCGGCGCCGGGCAACACGCGCGGGGTCGCGCCGGTTGCGATGAGCACCACATCGGCCGGCAGGACTTCCTTCGTGCCGTCCTCGCCGATCGCCACGACCTCGTGCTGGGCGAGCCCGCGGGCGTTGTCGCAGAACTTCGCGACGCCGTTCACGATCCGCACGCCCTCGCGCTGGAGGCGGGCCCGGACGTCGGCGGACTGGGCGAGCGCAAGGCCCTTCACCCGTCCGTGGACGACCGGCAGTTCGACCGCCGCTTCGGCGTTGTTCGTGCGAATGCCCAGCTCACCGGCGTTGCGGAAGGCGCTGCGGCCACCCGCGGAGGCGATGAACGTCTTGGACGGCACGCAGTCGTAGAGGACGCAGGCGCCGCCGAGGCCCTCGCGTTCCACGATGGTCACGTCGGCCCCGTGCTGGGCCGCGACCAGTGCCGCCTCGTAACCTGCGGGGCCACCGCCCATGATGACGATGCGGGTCACGACACGTCCTCCTCGTGGTTGTCGGCGCTGGGGCAGCCGGGGACAACCGTACGCGGTCGGGTGTCGGAGTGCGTTGTCCGGTCTTCTGGTACGTCAGGGTGATCGAGAGGTCGCTAGGCTGTCGTCGTGCCGCTCTATGCCGCGTACGGGTCCAACATGGACCCGAACCAGATGATGGAGCGAGCCCCCTACTCCCCGATGGCGGGGACCGGGTGGCTCGCCGGATGGCGTCTGACGTTCGGTGGCGAGGACCTGGGCTGGGAGGGCGCGCTCGCCACCATCGTCGAGGACCCCGACTCGCAGGTGTTCTGCGTGCTCTACGACGTGAGCCCCCGTGACGAGTCCCGCCTGGACAGGTGGGAGGGTGCCCTGGGTCTTTACAAGAAGATCCGCCTGCGCGTCCAGACCCTCGAAGGATCGGTGACGGCCTGGCTGTACGTGCTGGACGCCTACGAAGGCGGCCTGCCGTCGGCCCGGTACATCGGCGTGGTCGCCGATGCCGCCGAAGCCGCGGGCGCCCCCGACGACTACGTCGCCGACCTCCGAACCCGTCCGTGCCAGGGGATAGGACCCTGATCCCGCAGTAGTCGGCCCGGATCACCGAACCCTCCGGTGGGACGTGCCCGGCCCACCGGCAGGCCGCCGGGTGGCCGGGTGGTCCCGCCGGACGGGCATGGGTCGCCGACGCCGTCACGCGTGGGGTCGCCCCGACGCGCGGGCTGACCGGCGGCCGCCCGTGGCGCGTCAGGCGTCCTGGGCCAGCTCTTCGAGGTGCTGGATCAGGCGGCGCGAGTCGACCGGCGAGACGGTGCTCCACGGCGGCAGGCCGGGCGCGGCGCGGCGGAGCTGGATGTACCGGCCGTGCGGATTGTCGAAGAACGAGACCACGTGCTCCGCCCGGACCCGCTTGCCCCACTTGTCGCGGTGCGCGGCCCCGAACTGGCCGCGGTTGCCCGCGTCGCGGAACATGTCCGCCAACGTGCGGGCGTCCTCCGGGCGGACGCCCTGGCCCCGCAGCGCGTTCTCCAGGTCGTCCGGCGTCTCCGCCCGGGCCGCGGCGGCGTCCAGGTCGGCGCTGGGCAGCGTGACGGAGTGGCCGGGGCCCGCGGGGAGCGGCGGCAGCACCGACAGGGCCTCGCGCGGCAGGCCCTCGCTGCTCGCGGCGCGCAGGGTGAGCTGCCCGTCGTCCAGCACGGCGAGCACGCCGGACTGGCCCTTGGCCGCCGCCAGCACGCGCACGCTGCGCCCGAGCCAGAGGCGGCCGTCCACCTCCCGCTGCGGCCGGTTCAGCAGGTGCAGCAGGTCTTCCAGCATCGGGTCGAGCGACACCGGCCGGCCGAGGCCGCGCCGGTCGAGGTCGGCCCACGCCTGCCGCTCCAGCTCCGCCCGCTCCGCGTGCGTCCTGCCGGGTGACGGCACCTTCAGCACCAGCGGCATGGTCTCCAGCCGCAGGTGCTCCCACAGCACGTCGAACTCCAGCGCCGAGATGGTGACCGGCTCGCGGAGGTCGTTGCCGCCGAGGTCCAAACCGAACGTCGTCATCAGTGGGTGGTGCTCTCCCCGATCACCGCAGGCGAGATGGTCCCGCCGACGCCGTAGATGTCGTCCGTCTGCCGAAGGTAGTCGGCGGCGTCGTGCGTGGCATCTTCTTCGTCGTCCGCGCCGCGAGGACCACCCAATCCACCGAACGGGTCGAACACGGGCTGGGCCGGGGCGGGCGTGCTGCGCTTGTGCACGGTGTCGTTGCCGCCGACCTGGCCCGCGCCGGCCAGCGTGCCGGTCGACCCGCCGGGGCCGGTCACCGCCGCGTGCTGCGCGTTGGCCGCCGCGAACCTGCCGAACTCCGCCGAGCGGGCCGAGGTGGAGCGCCCGGGCGCGGGCACGCCGGGGAGCACCTGCTGGTTGGCGGTGTTGTGCTGCTCGGTCGTCGTCGTGTCGGACTTGCGCCGGTCCTTGTCCTGGCGGCCGGCCGTGCCGCCGCCCGAGCCGGAGCCGGAGCCGGACGCCGTGCCGCCGATCACGCCACCGGGGCTGTACGGCGTCGAACCCTGGCCCACGGGCGCCGCCGCGGCCGTCGACGCCCTGGTGGACGTG
>NZ_JBHTLK010000055.1:0-35733 GCF_042678885.1 Saccharothrix hoggarensis | reverse complement strand
CGGGGCGGGGGCGGGCTCGTCTTCGGCCACGCCCTCGCCCGGCTCGATCAGGCCGGGAACCCGGTCGGACGCGGCCGGCCGGTCGTCGGAGCCCAGGTCGGCTTCGCGCAGGTCGTCGGTGTGGTCGGTGCCACGCAGGTCGGTGGCGCGGTCGGTGGCGTCGGTCCCGCGCAGGTCGGCGGCGGCTTCGGCGTCGCGCAGGTCGGCGGCCCGCGATTCGGCGTCGGCGCGCTCGTCCTCGTCTTCGGCGCGCGTGGTGCCGCGTGGGGCGGGTTGGTCGCGTTCGGCGGTCTCGCGTTCCGGGCGGACGTCCTGCGCCTCGGTGTCCTGCACCTCGGCGTCCGCGACCGGCGTGCCCTCGACGTCACCCTCCGGCTTGGCGGGCACCGCGCCGTGCTCGGGGCGTTTGCGCAGGCCGGCGACGCGCGGCCGGGTGGTCGGCGTGGTCGGGACGGGGCGGCGGCGGGACGGTGGCACTGACGTCATCTCCTCGGGTCACGCGCCGCCGGCCGCGACCGGCCCCAGCGCGCTGAGCTTCCAACCGGCATCGGTGCGGGTCAGGTCCGTCTGGTACCGGTTGACCTTCTTCACCGCCTGCCCACCCTCCGGCGTCACCGTGGTCTCCACGACGGCGATCAGGTGGGCCTTGCCGGCCCGCGAGTCCAGCTCGGTGACGGCCGCGTCGAGCACCCGGCTCACGGTCACCGTCCGGGCGTCCTCGATCTGCTTCTTCCGGGTGGCGCGGCCGGTCTCGATCTCCGAGCGCAGCTCGCCGGTGGACGTGTCCAGCCACCGGTCCAGGTCCTCGTCGACCTTCTTGTAGTCGAGCGTGGTGAAGTTCGCGATCCCGACCTGCCCGACCCGCAGCACCTCTTCCCGCTCCCGCGAGAACGCCACCGAGTCGTTGGACGACGCGCTCCACCACGACACACCGGCCCACACCGCGTACCCCGCGGCCAGCACCGCCAGCAGCGCGGCGACCGGCAGGGCCCACCGTCGAACGTCCATCCGTCCCTCCTCAGCCCGGCAGACCGAGCAGCTGCCCCAGGCTGGTCAACACCGGCGGCTCCGCGGCGGCGTCACCGGACGCGGGCTCCCGACCGGGCTGCGACGTCTCGTTGCCCGCCGGCGTGGTCGGGCTGCCACCGTAAGGCGCGTTCTGGGCGCCCCGCACGCTGGTGGCGCTGCCGCGGGCCAACGCGCAGTAGGCCTGGGTGTTGAACTCGACCGGGGCGGTGTCGGTGCCCTGCCGGATGGTCGTGCCCTCGTAGCCGACGGTGCACGGCGGCGGGTCGAACACGTTCAGGGCCAGCCCGAAGTGCGCGCCCGTCCCGTCGCCCTTGGCCACCGAGAACCCGCCGCCCACCACGATCGGGTAGGTGACGGCGATCTGCTCCAGCCCGTCCAGCCGCGTGACCAGGATGTTCCCGGTGGTGAGCAGGTTGGCGAACACCACGCCCAGGTTGGGGCCGGACTCGCGCAGCAGCGCCGACACCTGCTCGGCGGCCTGCGGCGACACCCCGATCAGGCGCCGGATGTCGGCGTCGGAGTTCTTCAGCTGCTCGGCCAGCGCGCGCAGGTCGGTGGAGAACGACTTGATCGCGCTCCCCTGCTCGGCCTGCGTGTTCAGCACGACCAGGCCGTCGTTGATCAGCGCCTTGGTCTGCGGCAGGTGGTCGGTCGCCGCCTGCGTGAACAACCTGGTGTTGTCCAGCAGCACCTGCAGGTCGGGCCCGGTGCCGTTGAACGCCAGGTCCAGCTCGTCCACGACGGTCCGCAGCGACTCCGTCGGCACGGACTTGGCGAACGAGTCGAGGTTCGTCAGCAGCGTGTCGACGGGCGGCGGGGTCTTCGTCGACGACTCGGGGATGACCGAACCCGCCTCCAGGTACGGGCCGTCCTCCACCCGCGGCCGCAGGTCCACGAACTGCTCGCCCACCGCGGACCGGTTCGCGACCACGGCCTCCAGGTCGGCGGGGATCGGGGGCGCGCTCGGGTCGATGTCGAGGTCGACCTCCAGCCCGTCGGCGGTCAGCCGCATCTGCCCGACCCGGCCGACGGCGACGCCCCGGTACGTCACCTCGGCGTTGGTGAACACGCCGCCGGAGTCGGCGAGCTGCATCGTCACCACGTACCCGGTCGCGCCGAACAACCGGCCGAGGCCGACGTACCGTGCGCCGACGTAGCTCACGCCGAGCAGCGCGATCAGCACGAACGCGCCGATCTGGACCTTGACCTTGCCGGGGATCACCGCCCACCTCCGAGCAGTCCGCCGAGCACGTCGCCGAGCCCGGACGTGCCGGACACGCCCGGCAGGGGCAGGTGGGGCAGGGGCAGCGGCAGGGACGGCGCGTGGCCGTCGATGCCGGGCAGCGCGGGCGGGTGGGGCAGCGGCGACTGCCGCGACCGGCCCAGGTTGTCCACGATCGTGCCCAGGTTGAGGTCGATGTCCGCGTACAGGTTCGTGTAGTCGCCCTTGATGCCGTCCACCGCCGCGTCCGGGAACGGGTAGGTGAGCAGCAGCTCGAACCCGTTGGGCAGGTTCGTGCCCGCCTCGGCGAGCTTCTGCAACGTGGGCGTCAGCGCCTTGAGGTCGGCCACGATGTCGTCCTTGGACTTGTTCACCGTGTCCACCGCGACGTCGGACAGCGTGTCCAGCGACTGCAGGAGCGTGACCAGCTGGGTCCGCTGCTCGCTGAGCACCTTCAGCCCGGGCTCCAGCCCGTCGAGGACGCCGGTGATCTGGTCGCGCTGGGCGTTCAGGGTGCCTCCGAGGCGGTTGAGGCCGTCCAGCGCGCGGGTGATCTCGCCCTTGTGCGCGTCGAGGTCGGCGACCAGCGTGTTCAGGTTGTGCAGCAGCGACCGGATCTCCGGCTCGTTGCCCTCCATGGCCGCGTTCAGCTCGCGGCTGATGTCCTGGAGCTGGGCGATGCCACCGCCGTTGAGCAGCATGGACAAGGCGCCGAAGACCTCTTCGACCTCGGGGTTGCGGTTGGTCCGCTCGACCGGGATGACCGACCCCGCGCCCAGGGTGCCCTCTTCACGCCCCTCGGCGGGCCCGGCCAGCTCCACGTACTTCTCGCCGAGCAGCGCCGACTGCCGCAGCCGCGCCACCGCGTTGCCGGGCAGCCGCACGTCGCCGTTGACGAGCACGGTCACCTCGGCCGTCCAGCCGTCGTCGGCCAGGTCGACCCGGTCCACCCGGCCGACCGGCACGTCGTTGACCTTCACGCCCGCCTGCGGCACGAGGTCCAGCACGTCCTTGAACCGCACCTTCACCTCGTACGGGCGGTCGCCGACGTCGGCGCCGCCGGGCAGCGGCATGTTGTAGACGCCGTCGAAGCCGCCCGAGCCGCAGCCGGTCAGCACCAGCGCGCTCGCCACGAGCACCGCGATTCGCCTCACTGGGGCACCCCCGCGAGCGGCAGGGGCAGCGGAACCCTGCCCTGGGACATGTCGGTCAGCACCTCGGCGGGCGTCTTCAGCGGCACCGCGCCGCTCAGGACGGGTTCCAGCTGCCGGCACGCGTCGGCGAGCGGACCGGGCACGCGCCCCGGCTCGACGCCCTGGACCAGCTTGCAGATCAGCACGATCGGCGGCTGGTTCAGCTCGTTGAGGTCGGCCCGCGTGTCGAGCGTGCCGGACGCCGCGTTGTAGGCGTTCTGGAGGTTGCCCAGGGCCAGCGGCGCGACGTCGAGCGTCTCGGCCAGCGCGGCCCGCTGGTCCACGAGGATCTGGGTGATGCCGGCGAGCTTGTCGACGTTCGACTTGAGCACGGCCCGGTTGTCCTGGATGAAGCCCTGCACGTGGCCGAGCGCCGTGGCCAGCTCGTTCAGCGCGCCGCCCAGGTTCTCCCGCTCGTCGGCGAGGAACCCGGCGACCTCGGCCAGCTGCCGGTTGAAGTCGCGCACCTGGCTGTCGTTCGCGGCCAGCATGCCGGTGAACTTCTGGAGGTTGTCCACGGTGCCGAACAGGTCGTCCTTCGAGCCGGACAACGTGCGGGTGGCGTCACCGAGCTGCTTGACGGTGTCGCCGAGCGCCTGGCCGTTGCCCTGGAGGTTGTTCGCCGCCGCGTCGAGCAGGTCCGAGAGCGCGCCGTCCTTGTTCGCGCCGTTCGGGCCGAGCGCGGAGGTGAGCTTGTCGAGGCTCGCGTACAGCTCGTCCAGCTCGACCGGGGTGGCGGTGCGCTCGCGCGGGATGGTCGCGTTGTCGCCCATCACCTCGCCGCCCGTGTAGACGGGCGCGAGCTGCACGTACCGGTCGCTGACGACGCTCGGCGCGACCACGACGGCCTGCGCGTCCGCGGGCACCTTCACCGCGCGGTCGAGCGACATCACCACCTTCACCAGGCGGCCCTGCGGTTCGACCTCCTCGATGGTGCCGACCCGCACGCCGAGCACCCGGACGTCCGATCCTGGGTACACGCCGACCGCGGCGCCGAACACCGCGGTCACCTTGCGGCGGTCGGCGTCGGTGAACAGCCACCACATCGCCGCCGCGGCCACGATCGCGAGCACGCACGCCATCGCCACGGCCCTGGCCAGGTCACGGCCGGCCTTCGTCGTCGCCACGTCAGTTACCTCCCCCGGCAGGAGCGGGCACGGCCGGAGCCTGGCCGTTGGCGGGCTGCCGCTGCACGCCCGGCGGGAGGCAGCCCTCTTCGTTGAAGCCGACCACGCCGAGGTTCACCGACGGCGGCAGCAGGCCGCAGATGTACGTGTCGAACCAGCGGCCGTTGCCGAGGGTGTTCGCGAACACCCGGTAGAACGGCCCCATCAGCGCCAGGCTCCGGTTCAGGGTGTCCTGGTTGCGCTGCAGCATCGTGGCCACCCGGTCCAGCTGCTCCAGCGCGGGCCGCAGCTGCGCGGAGTTGTCGGCGACCAGGCCGGACAGCTCCCGGGACAGCTCACGGGTGCCGGTGAGCAGCGCCCCGATCGCGTCCCGCCGCTTGCGCAGCTCCTCCAGCAGCAGGTTGCCGTCCGCGAGCAGCTTCTCGAACTGCTCGTTGCGGTCGGCGAGGGTCTTGGTGACCTGGCTCGTGTTGGCCAGCAGGCGGGCCAGCTGCTCGTCCCGCGACGAAATCGTCTTCGACAGGGCGGACAGGCCGTCCAGCGCGCCGCGGACGCTCTCCGCCGAGCCCTGGAACGTCTCCGACAGCACCTGGAAGCTCTCCGCGAGCTGCGCGGTGTCGATCTGGCCGACCGTGGTCGCCAGCCCGTTGAACGCCTCCTGCACGTCGTACGGCGACAGCGTGCGCTCGCGCGGGATGGGGTCGCCGGGGTCGAGCGGCTGCGAGCCCTGCGGGTCCAGCGCCAGGAACTTCTGCCCCAGCAGCGTCTTGATCCGGATCGTCGCGGTCGTGCGGTCGCCCACCCAGGCGTCCTTGACCTTGAACGACACCTTCACCTTGTCGCCGTCCAGCTCGACCTTGGTGACCTTGCCGACCTTCACGCCCGCGACGCGCACCTCGTTCGCCGGCACCAGGCCCGCGGCCTCGGTGAACTCCGCCGAGTACGTGGTGCCGCCGCCGATGATCGGCAGGTCGTCCGAGTAGAAGGCGGACAGCAGCAGCAACGCGATCACGGTGAGGCTCACCGCGCCGACCGTCACCGGGTTCCGTTCGGTCTTCACGGGCGACACCTCGGCTGCGTGACCGGCAAGGGCGTGATCGTGATCGGGTCGTTGAGGATCGGCGGCACGGACACCGTCCCGGAGCCCTCGCACAGGAAGAAGTTGAACCACGAGCCGTAGGACGCGGTCCGCGACATCGACTCCAGCTTGTTCGGCAGGCGTTGGATGACGCCCTCGACGACGGCCTCGTTGTCCGCCAACGTCTGCGACACCAGGCCGAGGTTCGCGATGTCGTCCTTCAACGGCTGCCGCGACTGGTTGAGCAGGTCCGCCGTGGTGGTGGTCAGGTCGCCGAGCGCGGTGATCGCCTCACCGATCGGCTGCCGGTCGCCCGCCAGGCCCGTCGTCAGCTCTTGCAACGTCGTGACCAGCGTGGACACCTGCTCGGTGCGCGAGTTGACGGTGTCGAGCACGGCGTTCAGGTTGTCGACCACCTCGCCGATGACCTGGTCGCGGCTCGCCAGCGTGGACGTCAGCGACGCCGTGTGCCGCAGCAGGCTGTCGATCGTGCCGCCCTCGCCCTGCAGGACCTTGATGATCTCACCGGACAGCTGGTTCACGTCGTCCGGGTTCAACGCCTGGAACAACGGCTTGAACCCGTTGAACAGCACGGTCAGGTCGAGCGCGGGCTTGGTGCGCTCGACCGGGATCACGTCGCCGGGCTTCAGCGCGGACGCGTCGCCCACGCCGTGCTCCAGCGCGATGTACCGCTGCCCCACCAGATTGCGGTACTTGATCGTCGCGGTGACCGACGCGGGCAGCGTGCGCTCGCCTTCCAGCGAGAACTCCACCTCCGCCAGCCGCCGGTCCACCACCCGGATCTCGTCCACCTGGCCGACCCGGACGCCCGCGATGCGCACGTCGTCGCCCTCGTTGAGCGCCGTCACGTCGGTGAACCGGGCCGTGTACCCGGTGGCGCCGTTGAAGTTCACGTTCGAGATCGTCACCGCGAGCAGCGTGGTGGCCACGATCGTGATCGCGGCGAACACGCCGAGCTTGATCAGCGGCGCGGCCAGGGACCTCATGCCGTCACCTCCGCACCCCGGTACAGCGGGCCGAGCAGCAACGCCGTGAAGCTCGGCATCTCGTGCCTGGTCATCCCGAACTCCGGCGCGAGCAGCGCGGCCAGGAACTCCTGCTCCTCGGGCGAGTTCGCCAGCGACGGCACGCCGCCGAACGACGACGGCGACGTCGTGCCGCCCATGCCGTTCACGCCCGTCGCGGGCGGCAGCACGCCGTCGTTCGCGACCCGCGCGGGCGGCGGTGCCGTCGAACCGTCCTTCACCGGGCCCTCCGGCGGGTACTGCGGGAACGGGTTCGGCCGCGGCACGATGTCGTAGCAGCGCGGTCCCCGCTTGTCGGCGTACTCCGGCTCGTCCTTGCCCGGCTCGTACTTGCCGCGGTCGGCGGTGACCTCCAGCGTGATGTGCAGGCCCGGCTCGTTCGTGCCCTTGCCGAACACCTGGTCCATGATCGGCTTGAACTCGGCCAGGCCCCTCAGCAGGCACGGGTACTGCGGCGCGTACTTCGCCAGCAGCTCCAGCGTCGGCCGGCTCACGTCGGCGAGCTGGATCAGGTTGTTCCGGTTCACCGCGAGGAAGTTGTTCAGGTCGAGCGACGTGGTGGTCAGCGTGCCGTACATGGCCAGCAGGTTCTCGCGCTGCTCGACCATCGTGCGGCTGGTGACGGTGGCGTCGCTGAGCGCCTGCACCAGGTCGGGCGCGGCGTCCGCGTAGACGTTCGACACGTCCGCGAGCCGGCTGATGCCGTCCTTCAGCGCGGGCAGCTGCGGGTTGAACTCGCCCAGGTAGGCGTCCAGCTGGACCAGCGTCTCGCCCAGCGGCTCGCCCCGGTTCTCCAACGCCTGCGACATCGCGGTCAACGTCGTCGCGAGCTTCTCCGGCTGCACCGCCTGCAACACCGGCATCAGGTCGTCGAGGACCCGTTCCAGCTCGATGGCGCTGCTGGAGCGGTCCTGCGCGATCACGTCGCCGTCGGCCAGCGGCTCGTCGGCGTCGTCCGGGAGCACCAGGTTCACGTACCGCTCGCCGAACAACGTCTTCGGCAGCAGCCGCGCGGACACGTTGGCGGGGATGTGCCGGACCTGCTCCGGGTCGAGCGCCAGCTCCAGCTCGGCGCCGTCACCCGAGGTCCGGATGCCCCTGACCTCGCCGACGATCATGCCGCGGACCTTCACGTCCGACGCGAGCTGCAGCTGGTTGCCGACCCGGTCCGTCTGCAGCGTCACCTTCACGACCTGGGTGAAGGCGTCGTTGTAGAGCGCCACCGTGAGCGTGAGGAAGAGGGCGATGACCGCGAGGAACGCGACGCCCAGGAGCCTGCGCCTGATCATGTCGCCGCCTCCGCGGCGAAGGGCTCGGGGGTCATCCCGCGATCCTCACCGTCGTCGTAGTGCCCCAGATCGCCATGCTGAGGAAGAAGTCCAGCAGGGCCGTCGTGACGATCGCCGTGCGCACCGCGCGCCCGACCGCGACGCCCACGCCCGCCGGGCCGCCGCTGGCGCGGTAGCCGTAGTAGCAGTGCGTCAGGATGATCACGACCGCGAAGACGAGCACCTTGCCGAACGACCAGAGCACGTCCACCGGGGGCAGGAACAGGTTGAAGTAGTGGTCGTAGGTGCCCGCCGACTGCCCGTAGAACTCGACGGTGATGAACCTCGCCGCCAGGTACGACGTGAGCAGCCCGATCACGTACAGCGGGATGATCGCGACGAACCCGGCGATGATCCGCGTGGTGACCAGGAACGGCAGGCTGGGGATGCCCATGACCTCCAGCGCGTCGATCTCCTCGGAGATCCGCATCGCGCCCAGCTGCGCGGTGAACCCGGAGCCGACCGTGGCGCTCAGCGCGAGGCCCGCCACGAGCGGCGCGATCTCGCGGGTGTTGAAGTACGCGGACACGAACCCCGCGAACGCCGACGTGCCGATCTGGTTCAACGCGGTGAAGCCCTGCAGGCCCACGACCGTGCCGGTGAACACCGACAGGCCCACCATGACGCCGATCGTGCCGCCGATGACCGCCAGCGCGCCCGAGCCGAAGCTCACCTCCGCCAGCAGCCGCAGCGTCTCCCGCAGGTAGCGGGTCAGCGTGCGCGGCGTCCACGCCAGCGCCCGCAGGTAGAACCACAGCTGGTCGCCGAACGTGTCCAGCACCGCCAGCGGCGCGTTGGCGGCCTTGCGGAACCGGTCGTTCATCGTGGCCATCTCAGCTCCCCTTCGCCGGGACGACCTGGAGGTAGATCGTGGTGAGCACGAAGTTCACGAAGAACAGCAGCAGGAACGTGATGACCACGGCCTGGTTGACGGCGTCGCCCACGCCCTTCGGGCCGCCCGCCGGGTTCAGGCCGCGGTAGGCCGCCACGATGCCCGCCAGGAACCCGAAGATCAACGCCTTGATCTCGGAGATCCACAGGTCCGGCAGCTGCGCGAGCGCGCTGAAGCTCGCCAGGTACGCGCCCGGCGTGCCGTCCTGCAGGATCACGTTGAAGAAGTAGCCGCCCATCACGCCGACGACGCTCACCATGCCGTTCAGCAGCACGCTGACCACCATCGCGGCCAGCACGCGCGGCACGACAAGGCGCTGGATCGGCGAGACGCCCAGCACCTCCATGGCGTCGATCTCCTCGCGGATCTTGCGCGAGCCCAGGTCCGCGCAGATGGCGGACCCGCCCGCGCCCGCGATGAGCAGCGCCGTCACGATCGGGCTCGCCTGCTGGATGATCGCCAGCACGCTCGCCGCGCCGGTGAACGACTGCGCGCCGATCTGCCGGGTCAGCGAGCCGATCTGCAACGCGATGACCGCGCCGAACGGGATCGAGACCAGCGCCGTCGGCAGCACGGTCACGCTCACCACGAACCAGCACTGCTGGATGAACTCCCGCAGCTGGAACGGGCGGCGGAACGTGCTGCGGACGACGTCGATGCCGAGCGCGAACATCTGTCCCGTCTCGCGCAGCGCGCCGGCGCCGGGGAACGTCGCGGGCGCCGTCACAGGACGCCCCCGTGCCGCGGCCACGGGCTGGGCGTCACCGGCTGGGCGCCCGCCAGGACGCGGTAGTGCCGCTGCTCCTCGGGCGTGAGGCTCGCGATGATGCCCTGCTGTGCCTCGCGCGGCAGCGTGTGCAGGATGCTCATCACGCGGTCCTTGCGCCGCCGCACCGCGCCGCGCGGCGGCAGGCCGGGCGTCGGCTCCAGCTGCGGCACCACGCCGCGCACGTCCTCGTCCGGCGAGCCGTCCGAGTGGCCCGCGTCGCGCTGCGCGAGCTCGGCGGCCATCGTCGCCTGGTCCTTCTCCTCCGACATGCCGATCGGGCCGATGCGGCGGCCGTTGAGGAACTGCTCGACGACCGGCTCGTCGCTGGTCAGCAGCACCTCGCGCGGGCCGAACATGATCAGTTCGCGGCGGAAGAGCATGCCGAGGTTGTCGGGGACCGTGCGGGCCACGGTGATGTTGTGCGTGACGATCAGGATCGTGGCGTCGATCTGGGCGTTCAGGTCGATCAGCAGTTGGCTCAGGTAGGCGGTGCGGACCGGGTCGAGGCCGGAGTCCGGCTCGTCGCAGAGGATGATCTCGGGGTCCAGCACCAGCGCCCGCGCCAGGCCAGCGCGCTTGCGCATGCCGCCGGAGATCTCGCCGGGGAGCTTCTTCTCCGCGCCGACGAGGCCGACCATCTCCATCTTCTCCAGGACGATCCGCCGGACCTCGGCCTCCGTCTTGCGGGTGTGCTCGCGGAGCGGGAAGGCGACGTTGTCGAAGAGGTTCATCGAGCCGAACAGCGCGCCGTCCTGGAAGAGGACGCCGAAGAGCTTCCGGATCTCGTAGAGCTTGTGCTCCGAGCAGCGGACCAGGTCCGTGCCGTTGATGATGATCTTGCCCTGCTCCGGCTTCAGGAGGCCGACCAGGGACTTCAGGAAGACGGACTTGCCCGTGCCCGACGGTCCGAGCATCACGCTGACCTCACCCGGCGGGAGGGTGAGCGTGACGTCCCGCCAGATGGTCTGCTTGCCGAAGGACTTGGTCAAACCCTCGACGACCACCTCGACGCCCATCGCACCTCCTGGTCACCGGCATCAACGCCAGACGCCGGACAGGCCGGCGTCATACCGGTGCAACGAGACGGCCCCGTCGCGGTTACTCACCAGTTGGGCTAACGGGGTCTCAGATGAGTAAAGGTGTGGGACGGCCCCTGCTCCGCGGACGGCGGCTCGGCCTGGTGCCGAAACGCGACGAGGGCGGGCACCCGGTGTGGGTGCCCGCCCTCGTCGCGGCTGGTGGTGCTAGATCACTTGAGCGAGATCTTGGCGCCGGCGGCCTCGAGCTTCTCCTTGGCGGCGTCGGCGACGTCCTTCGCCACGTTCTCCAGGAGCGGCTTCGGAGCGGACTCGACGAGCTCCTTCGCCTCCTTCAGGCCCAGGCCCGAGACGACCTCGCGGACGACCTTGATGACCTGGATCTTCTTGTCGCCGGCGCCCTCGAGGACGACGGTGAACTCGTCCTTCTCCTCGACCTCGGCGGCGGCCGGGCCGGCGGGGCCGGCGGCGGCAACGGCGACCGGAGCGGCCGCGGTGACCTCGAAGGTCTCCTCGAACTGCTTCACGAAGGACGACAGCTCCAGGAGCGTCATCTCCTTGAACGCGTCGAGCAGCTCGTCGGTGCTGAGCTTCGCCATGATGGCGGTCCTTTCTCTATCAACGCCCGAACTGCGGCCGGGACGCGGAGTGTCTGGGTGTGATCAGCTTTCGGCCGGAGCGTCGGCAGCGTCGGCGGCGGGCGCCTCGGCGGCCTTCTTCTCCTGGAGGGCAGCAGCCAGGCGAGCGACCTGGGAAGCGGGGGCCTGGAACAGACCCGCAGCCTTGGCCAGGTTGCCCTTCATCGCGCCCGCCAGCTTGGCGAGCAGCACCTCACGGGTCTCGAGGTCCGCGATCGCGGTGACCTCGTCGACCGAGAGGGGGCGGCCGTCCATGTAGCCGCCCTTGATGACCAGGGCCTTGTTGTCCTTCGCGAAGTCACGCAGGGCCTTCGCCGCGTCGACCGGCTCGCCTTCGACGAAGGCGATGGCCGTCGGACCGACGAGGAGGGCCTCGAGGCCCTCGATGCCCGCGTCCTCAGCGGCACGCTTGACCAGCGTGTTCTTCGCAACGGTGTACGTGGTGCCCGCGCCGAGAGCGCGACGCAGCGTGGTGAGCTGCGCCATGGAGAGGCCGCGGTACTCGGTCACGACAGCGGCCGAGCTTCCACGGAACTTGTCCGTGAGCTCGGCGACGGCCGAAACCTTGCTGGGCTTCGCCATGATCGCCTCCTCTCTGGGCTTGGTGACGCCGATCGAGCCGAGAGGACCGCGCAAAGCAAAAACGCCCCTGCGCAGCAGCACGGGGCGTGACGAGCGCGTGAGCGCTTCGGTCTTCCTCGTTCTCCTGCGCGGGCCGCCCGCTTCGCGGGACCTTCGTTCCCAGCCGACGAGCGACCAGGATGACCAGCGGTCTTTGGTGAACCGTCGTCGAGAGTACGGGATGTGTCGCGGCCGCTCCAAATCGGCATGATGTGACCCGTGACCGAAGAGCCGCGAGAGCGCCGTGAGGCCCCAGAGCCCGGTGAGGTCCAGCGGAACCCGCAGGCGCCACCGGACCTGGACCCCGAACAGCTCCGGCAGTACCAGGAGTTCCAGGAATTCCAGCGGTTCCAGGAGTTCCAGCGCTTCCAGCAGAGTCAGCAGAACCAGCAGGGCCAGGGATGGGGGCCGGGCGCCGCGTTGCCGCCGGGACCACCGCCGGGTGGGACGCCCGCCCTGCCTCCGGGGTACGCGCCGGGGCCGGCGGCGCCGCCACCGCAGGCCGGGCCGCCGCGCACGCCCCTCTGGAAGGTGCTGCTGGGCAGCAAGCTCGTCCGCCGCCTCGTCTACCTGGTGATCGTGCTGCTGGTCGCGTCCTACTTCTACAACCAGTACTTCGGCGGCGACGACCCCGGCAGCGTCGCGGTCGACAGCGGCGGCGACAAGGGCAACGTCATCGCGCCCCAGACGCCGTACGGGCTCCAGGGCACGGTGGCCCTGTTCTACAAGCACGTCGGCACCGGCGACGCCGGCCGCGCGTGCCTGCTGTTCAGCGAGGACGAGGCGGAGAAGGCGTTCGCCGACGCGTTCGGCACCCCGGACTGCCAGGCCGCGGTCCGCGGGCTGCACGACCAGGTCGGCAACGTCAGCAACTACCGGCAGGTGGGCTTCCCGTCGACGATGCGCGGCACGCCCGCGGGCGGTTCGGTGGAGGTCAGCTCGTGCGCGCTGGAGGTGCGGGACGGTCCGCGCCTCGGCCGGTTCGTGCTGACCGCGCAGGCCAACAAGACGTGGGTGATCACGGGTTACGAGGCCGAGCCCGCGGACTGCGTCACCCCGTGAAACGCCGAAGCGCCCCTCGGCGGGAGGCCGAGGGGCGCTTCGGGAGTGCCGTGACGTGCCGAGGTCAGACGGTGGCCTCGTCGGTCAGCAGGTTCCGGGTCCGGTTCGGGTCGACCGGGATGCCGGGGCCCATCGTGGTGGAGACGGTGACCTTCTTCAGGTACCGGCCCTTCGCGGCGGACGGCTTCGCGCGCAGGATCTCGTCCAGCGCGGCGGCGTAGTTCTCGACCAGCTTCTCGGGCTCGAACGACACCTTGCCGATGACGAGGTGCAGGTTGGCCTGCTTGTCGACGCGGAAGTTGATCTTACCGCCCTTGATGTCCGAGACGGCCTTGGTGACGTCGGGCGTCACGGTGCCGGTCTTCGGGTTCGGCATCAGGCCGCGCGGGCCGAGGATGCGGGCGATGCGACCGACCTTCGCCATCTGGTCGGGCGTGGCGATCGCGGCGTCGAAGTCGAGCCAACCGCCCTGGATGCGCTCGATCAGGTCCTCGGAGCCGACCGCGTCGGCACCGGCGGCCTCGGCCTCGGCGGCCTTGTCACCGGTGGCGAAGACGATCACGCGGGCGGTCTTGCCCGTACCGTGCGGCAGGTTCACGGTGCCGCGGACCATCTGGTCGGCCTTGCGCGGGTCGACG
This sequence comes from Saccharothrix hoggarensis, assembly GCF_042678885.1. Taxonomy (GTDB): domain Bacteria; phylum Actinomycetota; class Actinomycetes; order Mycobacteriales; family Pseudonocardiaceae; genus Actinosynnema; species Actinosynnema hoggarensis. The sequence goes on along the minus strand of NZ_JBHTLK010000055.1, from coordinate 22,053 downwards.
CCGAGCCGGATCGCGACCTCGACGGTCGCGTCCAGCTTCACCTTGGAAGTCTCCTTGGCGAGCTTGGCTGCCTCCAGCGGCGAGTAGAGCCGCTCCCGGTCAACCAGCTCAGCAGCGTTCTTGTACGCCTTGCTGCGCTTCATGCTTCTGTCCTTAAAGTGGATCAGTTGTGGTGCGAGCCAGCGCGTGGCTCTCCCACGACTTGCGAAAAGTGGAGGGTCAGCCTTCGACCGTGATGCCCATGGAGCGGGCGGTGCCGGCGATGATCTTCGCCGCCTGGTCCACGTCGTTGGCGTTCAGGTCGACCATCTTGTTCTGCGCGATCTCGCGCACCTGGTCCATGGTCACCTTGGCGACCTTCAGGCGGTGCGGCTCGCCCGAGCCCTTCTCCACACCGGCGGCCTTGAGCAGCAGCTTCGCGGCTGGCGGGGTCTTGAGCTTGAAGTCGAACGAGCGGTCTTCGTACACGGAGATCTCGACCGGCACGACGGTGCCGCGCTGCGACTCGGTCGCGGCGTTGTACTGCTTGCAGAACTCCATGATGTTGACGCCGTGCTGACCCAGCGCGGGGCCGACGGGCGGCGCGGGGTTCGCGGCCCCGGCCTTGATCTGCAGCTTGATGACAGCTGCGAGCTTCTTCTTCTTGGGAGGCATCTCAGTTCCTTTATTGCGGTGTCCGCGCGCGGCCCTGCCAGCCGCAGCGTGGCTGCCGGCGCCCGTCCTTCCGGACGGGAACCGGAGTCTGTGTTGTCCTGGCTAGATCTTGGAGACCTGGCTGAACGACAGCTCGACCGGAGTCTCGCGGCCGAAGATGGACACCAGGACCTTCAGCTTCTGCCCGTCGGCGTTGACCTCGCTGATCGTCGCGGGCAGCGTGGCGAACGGACCGTCCATGACGGTGACGGACTCGCCGACCTCGAAGTCCACCTCGACGGTCGACTTCGCCGGGGTCGCGGCGGTCTTCTTGCCGGCGGCGGGCTTCTGCTCGACCTGGGGCAGCAGGAACTTCAGCACCTCGTCGATGGTCAGCGGCGACGGCTTGGACGTCGCGCCGACGAAACCCGTCACGCCCGGCGTGTTGCGCACCGCGCTCCACGACGCGTCGTTGAGCTCCATGCGGACCAGGATGTAGCCGGGCAGCACCTTGCGCTGCACCTGCTTGCGCTGGCCGTTCTTGATCTCGGTGACTTCCTCGGTCGGCACCTCGACCTGGAAGATGTAGTCCTCCATGTCGAGGGTCTGGATGCGCGTCTCGAGGTTGGTCTTGACCTTGTTCTCGTAGCCCGCGTACGAGTGCACGACGTACCAGTCGCCGGGCGCGCGCCGCAGTGCTTCGCGCATCTCCTCGGCGGGGTCGACGGGCTCGGCGTCGATGTCGACAACCTCGGCGGCGTCGCCCTCGGCAGTCGCGGCCACGTCGTCGGACTCGCCGGCGGTCTCGTCGTCGGAGTCAGCGGACTCGTCGGCGGACGAGACGCCCTCGGCGGGCGCGGACTCCTCGGTGTCCTCCGTCGCCTCCGCCTGCTCGACGTCCTCGACGCCACCGTCGAAGTCCTGCTCGTCGGTCAGGTCGTTCAGCTCCCGGGCGTCAACGCCGCCGTTTTCGGAGGTCACTGTGGGTCTCGCTTCCTTTCATGCATCACATGTCCGCCGCCACCGGGGGCGGCAGGTGATCGGCTCAGCCGAACACCCTGAACATGCCCCAGGCGAAGGCCGAATCCAGGCCGAACACCAACGCCACCATGAAGGCCACGAAGACCAACACGACTCCGGTGTAGGTGACCATCTGCTTGCGGGTCGGCCAGATGACCTTCCGCAGCTCGCTGACCACCTCACGGACGTACCGGATGATCCGGGCGAAGAAACCCGGTCGCTTCTCCGAATCCGTCCGCGAGCGCGTGGGACGACCCTTCTTGGCCTCCTCGGCGTCGGAGTCGGCCTCGGCCGACTTCTTCGCCTCCGCGGAGTCCTTGCGGCCCGCCGGGCGCGCGGAGCCACGACGCTCGCGCCGCGCTGCGGCGGTAACCGGCCGGGACGCGCTCTCGCGCTCGTCCGGCTGGTCCTGCTCGCGGCCCTCGCTCATGCCGTCCTCCGCTCACCATCGCGCTTCGACGCAGGGGCGACAGGACTTGAACCTGCAACCTGCGGTTTTGGAGACCGCTGCTCTGCCAGTTGAGCTACACCCCTTTGGGGTTCTGGGACCAGAACCCCCTGGCTGGAGACGTCCCGCACCCTCCTCACGTGGCCCGTGAGGCAGCGACTGGACGTTCCAAGTCCGGAAGCATACGGCACCAGGTGCCACTCCTTCCAACTGGCCCGGTCAGAGGGGGTGCCGAGCGCCAACTCGTTGGTGCGATCTGCCACGATTGGCGGCATGGGCACGCCTGAGACGACCACCGGGACCAGTACCTCCGAACACCCGCGGATCTCCCAGCGGATCGGCGGCATCGCCGAGTCCGCCACCCTCGCCGTGGACGCGAAGGCGAAGGCACTCAAGGCCGCGGGACGACCGGTGATCGGCTTCGGGGCCGGCGAGCCCGACTTCCCGACCCCTGAGGCCATCGTAGCCGCAGCTCAGGCGGCGTGCTCGGACCCGCGCAACCACCGCTACACGCCCGCCGCCGGCCTGCCCGAGCTGCGGGAGGCCGTAGCCGCGAAGACGAAGCGCGACTCGGGCTACGAGGTCACCGCCGCGCAGGTGCTGGTCACCAACGGCGGCAAGCAGGCCGTCTACCAGGCGTTCGCGACGGTCGTGGACCCGGGCGACGAGGTCCTGCTGCCCGCGCCGTACTGGACCACCTACCCCGAGGCGATCACGCTCGCCGGCGGCGTCCCGGTGCAGGTCACGGCCGACGAGTCGACCGACTACCTGGTCACGGTGGAGCAGCTGGAGGCGGCGCGGACGCCGAAGACGAAGGTGCTCCTGCTGTGCTCGCCGTCGAACCCGACCGGCTCGGTGTACAGCCGCGAGCAGATCACCGCGATCGGCGAGTGGGCGCTGGAGCACGGCCTGTGGGTCATCACGGACGAGATCTACGAGCACCTGGTGTACGACGGCGCCGAGTCGGTGTCGCTGCCGGTGGCCGTGCCCGCGATGGCGGACCGCACGATCGTGCTGAACGGCGTGGCGAAGACGTACGCGATGACGGGCTGGCGGGTCGGCTGGCTGATCGGCCCGACGGACGTGGTGAAGGCCGCCGCGAACCTCCAGTCCCACCTGACGTCGAACGTGGCCAACGTGTCGCAGCGGGCCGCGCTGGAGGCCGTGTCCGGGCCGCTGGACGCGGCGCACGAGATGCGCGAGGCGTTCGACCGGCGTCGGCGCACGATCGTCGACCTGCTGTCCGCGATCCCCGGCGTGGAGTGCCCGACCCCGAAGGGCGCGTTCTACGTGTACCCGTCGGTGAAGGCGTTGATCGGCAAGGAGCTGCGCGGCGCCACGATCACCGACACGGTGCACCTGGCGGCGCTGGTCCTGGAGCACGCCGAGGTGGCCGTGGTGCCCGGTGAGGCGTTCGGCACCCCCGGCTACCTGCGGCTGTCGTACGCCCTGGGCGACGACGACCTGAAGACCGGCGTGACCCGGATGGCGGAGCTGCTGGCCGAGGTGAAGTAGTCCCCACCGCATCTCGTTCGAGGGGCGTCCCACGATCGTGGGGCGCCCTTCGGCGTTCCGGGGCCGCCCACCTGGGGCGAACGTCCCGCCGGCACTGACTGTGGGTATTCACGCTGCGTAGCTCGTTTGGGTGAGCCGGGTAACCATCGGTAGAAGTACTCCGATGGTCCGTTCAGTCCCACCGATCTTCACCCGAGGAGCGCAGCCCATGACGGAGTCCGAGCTGTCCGAGCGCCCCGGCCGCAGGTGGCCGGTCATCACGGCCTCGGCGGTGCTCGTGTTGGGCGCGCTCGCCCTCGCCCTGTGGATCAGCGCGCCGAGACCGCCGGTCCGGATCGTCTTCCAGGTCAGCGGCACGGCCGCGCAGGCGACCGTCACGTACTCGACGTTCCGGGGCGACGAGACGCGCCGCGAGGAGCTGACGTCGCTGCCGTGGCGCATGGAGCTGGTGACCGGCGACGAGCCCGACCACGGCGTGCTCACGGTCACCATCGGGCCGGACGGCGGCGACGTGGCGTGCGAGGTGACGGTGGCGGACGCGGTGCGCCGCTCGGCCACCGCCACGGGCGCGCGGACGAGCGCCCTGTGCGGCTTCTAGGCGGCCGAGCGGCGCCGGGCCTGGTTCGGACCGGGGCGGCGCGTTCGGGCGGTCCTGGGGCCGCTAGGGCAGCCGCACCCGCGCCGACGCGCCGCCGAGCACGGACTTGCCCTCGAACGAGGCCGTCACGTTGACCTTGAACGTCCCGTCGTCCAGGACCTTGGTCACCTTGCCGGTGACCTCCACGAGCGCGCCCTCGTCGTCGTCGGGCACCGGGACGGGCCGGCCGAAGCGCACGCCGTACTCGACGACGGCGCCGGGGTCGCCCGCCCACTCGGTGACGATGCGGCCGGCCAGGCCCATGGTGAGCATGCCGTGCGCGATGACGCCGGGCAGGCCGACCTCGCGGGCGAACCGCTCGTTCCAGTGGATCGGGTTGAAGTCGCCCGACGCGCCCGCGTAGCGGACGAGGTCGGCGCGGGTGATGCGGAGCGTCAGCGGCGGCAGCTCGTCGCCCACCGACACCCCCGCGGCGGCGCGGATCACGCGTCCTCCCCTCGGACCACGAGCGTGGACTTGGCGGTGGTGACCGGTTCGCCGGCCTCGGTGGCGATCTCGGCGCGCAGGGCCAGCATGTCGTTGCCCATGCGGGACGTGACGCCGTCGACGTGCAGGGCAACCCGGAGCCGGTCGCCCGCGGTGATCGGGCGGTGGTGGACGAACGTCTGGTCGCCGTGCACCACGCGGCCGTAGTCGAGACCCAGCTCGGGGTCGTCGATCAGCACGTCGTTGACCTTGAGCGACAGCACGATGGCGAACGTGGGCGGCGCGATGACGTCGGCGTACCCGGCCGCCCGGGCGGCTTCGGGGTCGCGGTGCACGGGGCTCGACTCGCCGACCGCGTCGGCGAACTCCCGGATCTTCTCGCGGCCGACCTCGTAGGGCGGCGACGGCGGGTAGGAACGTCCGGCGAACGACTGGTCGAGAGGCACCGGAGGAGGTTATACGCGGCGGTCGCGACGCGACGAGGCCCGCCCCGGATTCCGGGACGGGCCTCGTCGGAAGCGCTGGTGCCGCCTGCCGCGACTACCTGCTCAGCGGGTTTCCTTGTGAGCGCGGTGCGTCTTGCAGTTCGGGCAGAACTTCTTGATCTCCAGGCGGTCCGGGTCGTTGCGCCGGTTCTTCCTGGTGATGTAGTTCCGGTGCTTGCACTCCTCGCACGCGAGGGTGATCTTGGGGCGTACGTCGGTTGCAGCCACGGTCCTTGCCTTCCTAGAGCTCGTGTGCCCCGATTCCCCAGTACGGGCTTACCGCCTGGCGGGGATCTAGCTGAGTAGCGGTGGCCGGACTTGAACCGGCGACACAGCGATTATGAGCCGCTTGCTCTACCAACTGAGCTACACCGCTGAGACAACGCAGCCGCGATGCATGAGCACCGCGGCCAGTTGTTGAGCCCCTTTACGGAATCGAACCGTAGACCTTCTCCTTACCATGGAGACGCTCTGCCGACTGAGCTAAAGGGGCTTGCTGTTGCTCTTGCAGCGAGGAGAACTCTACAACAGTGCCGCCTCAGGATGGAAATCGGGGGTGCCCCTCAGTGGACCAAGGTGAGCACCGTCTCATCCCGGGCGCCCCTCACCTGCACGGTCCGCGCCCGCAGCCACGCCTCGAAGCGGTCCTCCGACAGCGGCCGGGAGATCAGGTAGCCCTGGGCGACGTCGCAGCCCATGCCCACCAGCTGGTCGCGCGCGGCGTCGTCCTCGACGCCCTCGGCGACCACGATGAGGCCCAGCGAGTGGCCCAGCTCCACGATCGACCGCACCACCGCCATGTCGCCGAGGTCGGTGCCCATGCCGAGCACGAAGCTCTTGTCGATCTTCACCTCGTCCACGGGCAGCTGGCGCAGGTAGGCGAGCGACGAGTACCCCGTGCCGAAGTCGTCCACGGCCAGCACGACGCCGATGGCGTGCAACCGGCGCAGGACCGGCAGCGCGCGCTCGGGGTCCGCCATCACGCCCGACTCGGTCAGCTCGAACGTGAGCAGCTCCGGCGGCACGTCGTGGCGCGCCAGCGCGGCGGCCACGCGGTCGGGGAACTCCTCGTCCGCCAGCGTCCGCACGGACAGGTTCACCGCGATGGACATCCGCAGGCCGCGGTCGATCCAGCGGCGCACCCGTTCCAGCGCCTTGTCCATGACGAAGTCGGTGAGCACGTCGACCAGGCCCGTGGCCTCGACGGCGGGCACGAACTCGTCCGGGTCGACGCGGCCGAACTCCGGGTGCTTCCAGCGGACCAGCGCCTCGGCGCCGACGACCTGCCGGCTCGGCAGGGCCACCTTCGGCTGGTAGTGCACGGAGATCTGGCCGTTCTCCAGCGCCGACCGGAACTGGGTGACCAGCTGGAAGCGGCGCAGGAAGATCTGGCCCATGCTCGGCGCGTACTGGCGCAGCGGCTCGTTCTCGCTGGTCGCGCGGACCGCGACGTCGGCGCGCTGCAGCAGGGCGTCGGGGTCGGGCTCGTCGACCTCGCAGTCGCCGGTGGTGGCCCAGCCGACGACCGCGCCCGCCTCGACGGTGAGCCGGTCGACGGGGTACGGCACGGACAGCGCGGCCCGCAGCCGTTCCGCGATCTCCTGGATGCGCTCGGCCTGCCGGTCCAGCAGGAGCGCGGCGAACGCGCCGCCTTCCAGCCGGGCCAGCGGCACCTCGGGGCCGAGCTCGTCGCGCAGCCGGCGGCCGGCGGCGACGACCATCCGGTTGCCCCAGGCCTGGCCGAGCGCGTCGGAGACGGTGGACAGCACGTCGAGGTCGATCCGGACCACGACGGCCGCGTCGGCCTGGCGCATCGGCTCGGTGGCGGCCTCGCGGAAGCCGGGCCGGTTCAGCAGGCCGGTCAGCGGGTCGTGGTAGGCGTCGTGGCGCAGCCGGGCGAGGAGCCGCCGGTTGTCGACCGCGGTGGACAGGTGGCTGGCGAGCGTGCGCAGGAGCTGGATGTCGGCCTTGCCGAAGCCGCGCCACCGGCTGAGCCGGTCGTGCACCTCGACCGCGCCGAGCAGCTGGGTGGCGCCGCGCAGCGGCACGACGAGCGCTTCCTGCGCGTCACGGCGGGTCAGGGCCTCGGAGACCTCTTCGCCGGCGTCGACGATGCGGAAGTACCGGACCTGCGCGCCGGGGAGTTGGAGCATGGCGTCCTCGCGCAGCACGCGCGGGTCGTCGCGGCGCAGGCCGGGCGGCAGCGGCTCGCCGGCGACCAGGGTGCGCATCGGCGACTGCGGGTCGGTGCGCAGCCGGAGGACCACGCGGTTGGCGTTGAGCTGCTCGCGGATGCGCTCCGCGATGAGCTGCCACTCGTCGTCCTCGGCCTGGCCGTGGTCGTCGTCCGGGGTCGCGCCGCGGGGGCCGGTGGCGTGCCGGCCGGACCGGGCGACGCGCAGCGAGACCTCGCTGAGCGCCTCCAGGTCGCGCTGCTCGCGCAGCAGTCCCGAGTAGGCGAGGTAGATGGCGGTGATGCCGGCGAAGACGAGGCCGATCAGCAGGCCGCCCCACGGCGCCTTGGTGGCGATCTCGTAGCCGGCGAGGCCCGCGGAGGTGTTCAGCAGGGCCACCACGAGGGTCTGGAGCACCAGGCGCAGGCTCGGCGCGACCCGCATGCCCTTGCCCATGATCCGCAGCGCGGACAGGCCGAGCACGCTGGCCAGCAGCGGCACGGCGATCGTGCCGACGAACGCGCCCGCCCAGAACGGGCCTTCCGTGCCCAGGACCCGCTTGACGCACTCGGCGACCGCGAAGGCGACCGAGATCTCCATGAACATCAGGCCCGCGTTGTAGACGGCCCGGTCGAGGACGCGGCGGCCGAGGAGCGTGCCGACGCCCGCGACGACGTGCGCGGCGAGGACGATCTCGAACGGCGCGACGAGCAGGCCGAGCACGAGCGGGATCTCGGTGAACGAGATCGTCCAGGCCACGCCGCTGCGGACGTCGACGTTGATGGCGAGCTGCTCGGCGAGCAGGAACCCGACCACGAGCAGCGGTCCGGTCCACAGCGGGTCGAGTTCGGCGGAGTCCGGCAGCCACGTGCCGACGGCGAACGCGGACAGCGCGCCCGCGACGAGGAGCAGGACCGCGAACACGCTGAACGCGCGGTTCGTGGACCGGGTCGGCGCGCTCGGCGCCGTGGCCGACGCGTGGTCGGACATCCAGCCTCCTCGTCGGCCGTCGTCGCGGTGGCCGGGTCGCGGCCTACGGGCTCCGGGCGTGACTGAGGGGTCCCGAACACCGACCAGGACCCCTCCAAGGCTCCCAATGTACCCCGGTCGGGGGATGAAATGGCAGGTCGTGTAGCGGATTGCCACCAGATGTAACAGATCGGATCACACGATCAGTCGGCCCTGGATGACGGTCACGGCCTGGCCGGCGAGGCGTACCCGATCTTGGTCGAGGGTGGCCCGGACCAGCCCGCCACGGGCCGACGCCTGCTCCGCCAGCAGGTGGGGGCGGCCGAGCCGGGGCGCCCACCAGGAGGCGAGCGTGCAGTGCGCGGAACCGGTTACGGGATCCTCCGGAACCCCGTAGGTGGGGTAGAAGCAGCGGCTCACCACGTCCAGTCCGGGGCGGTCGCCGGGTGCGGTGACGATCACACCCCGGCCGGGCGCCTCGGCGAGCGCGGCGAAGTCCGGGCGGAGGTCGCGGACCTCGTCGGCGGAGGCGGCCTCGACCAGGACGTCCGACACGGCCCGGGCGACGGCCTTCACCGTCACGCCCGGCAGGCCGGCGCGCAGCGTCGTGGTCATCGCGATCGGCTCGGCGGGGTCGGCCGGGAAGTCCATCTCCACCCAGCCGTCCTCGGCGGCGCACGTGAGCACGCCGCTGCGGGTGGCGAAGCGGCGGCTGCCGCCGAGGACGTGCGCGGTGGCGAGGGTGGCGTGACCGCACAGGTCGACCTCGGCGACCGGGGTGAACCAGCGCAGCGGCAGCGGCCCGTCCCCGTCCGCCACCCGCACGAACGCCGTCTCGGCGTGCTTCATCTCGGCGGCGACGGCCTGCATCCACGCGTCGTCCGCCGGCCCGTCCAACAGCACCACGCCCGCCGGGTTGCCCGCGAACGCGCGGTCCGTGAACGCGTCGACCACGTAGATCTCCACGTCGGGCAATGTACGGTCCCGACGGGTTAGGTTCAGGTCGTGGACCCGTTGCTGCCCGACGCGTTGCTGCCCCACTTCCCGACCGTGGACGACCCGTACGCGTTCGCCGAGCTGCCCGAGGACTCCCTGGGCGCCACGTGGGGCGCGTTGCGCACGCACTCCCTGACCTGGCACCCGCACGCCGACCTCGACGACCAGCTGCGGCACTGGGCGCTGACCGGGACCGACGACCATGAGACGGCCGCGGTGGTGACCGTGCCCAGCCGTGCCGTGACGGCCGCCGAGGTGCTCGTGCGGCACGGCTTCGCGCCCCTGCTGGTGGTCGCCGCACGCCTGCCCGGGCGCGGCCGCGACGGCGGTTCGACGGCCAAGATCCGGGCGATGACGGAGGCGGACGTCGACGTCGCCGTGGAGCTGAACCTGGAGACCGTGCGGTTCGACGGCCGGTTCGGCATGGTCAACGCCCGGCCGTCCACCGCGGCGCGGCTGCGCGAGCACATCGCGTCGCTGCTCGACCGGGACGAGCCCTGCGCGTGGCTCGCCGAGCACGAGGGCGAGGTCGTCGGCTGCCTGTACTACGACCTGCCGGGTCACTCGGACTGGATCGCCGGGCGGACGTCCGTGCGGCCCGTGGCGTACATCGGGCTGCTGGGCGTGCGGGAGGACGCGCGGGGCGGCGGGATCGGCGCGGCCCTGGCCGACCACGCGCACGACCGGCTGGACGCGGCGGGCGTGGGCGTGACCCTGCTGCACCACGCCCTGCCGAACCCGCTGTCCACCCCGTTCTGGTACTCCCACGGCTACCGGCCGCTGTGGACGACCTGGCAGCGCCGCCCGGCCCGCCGTTCGTGAGCGGTCGCGCGGTCAGGCGTCGACGAGCTGCTTCTCGACGGGCCGTGCGTCCGGCCGCGGTCCCGTCCTGATCTCCTCCAGCACGCGCCGGGCCTCCGTGGCGGCGACGTGCTGCGCCGCGCCGCTGCCGATCGCGTCCCGCAGCGCCAGCCACACCGCGGCCTCGTCCTCCCCGACCGCGGTGAGCAGGTCGCGCTGCTCGGGGTAGGGGTGCAGGGCGATCTTCTCGGTGTGCGCCCGCAACGCGGCCAGGACGGCCTTCGGCACCTCGCCCGTGGAGGCGACCCGGTCCAGCTTCGCGGCGAGGTCGACCGAGGCCAGTTCGGACAGCGACAGCGGGCCGAAGTTCAGCACGGCGTTGAGGCCGTACTCCAGGTCGTCGGCGGCGTGGAGCAGTTCGCGCGTGGCGCTGGCCGTGCCGGTGGCGGTGGCCGTGTCGGTGGTCGTGGCGGCGCGGCGGGCTTGGGCGGACGAGCGACGCCGTCCCGGGAACCGGACGACCAGGCCGAGGGCGACGCCGGTCGCGAGGGCCGTGAGGGCGATGAGGAGTTCGCTCATGTGATCCAGTCTCGGTGCCGGGGGCGGCGGTGCCCGGCGAACGGGCGGCAGCGGGTCGATCGGAGCGCCGACCGGTCGCGGGTAGTTCGGTTGGGCTGAACAGCGCAACCGGTCGGCGTGGCGACGTGGACCGAACGGCGTCGGAGGGGAGAGTGGTGGCCGGTGCGTCCACCCGAGTGAAGTGCTGCGGGAGGGGTACTCGAAGTACAGGTCCGGACCTCCTACAAGACGAGGAAGCAGGTATGGCCAAGACGGGCGAGGGGGTCGCCATGACCGTTGTGAAGGAGTTGTCCGGACGCGCGAAAGCCATGCTCCGCGCCGTAGCCGCAGGTCGGGCCCAGTTGACCGGGGGACGTGAGCCGGACCTGTACGTGGACGGGCTGCCGTGCTGCGACCAGATGGCCACGCACGACCTCGTGCGCGCGGGGCTGTTGCGGGCGCGCCGAGCCGTGCGGCTGGACGAGCGCGCGGACGCGGAGCTGACGGACGAGGGAAGAGCCGCGATCGCTTAACCCTCGAACATGCGTTCGATATGGGTTATGCTGCATCGCGAGGCCGGCACGCAAGCGAGAGGAAGCGCTTGCGCGTCGGCCTCACCTACGTCAGCGCCAGGTGGCGGCCGCCGCGGTGAAGTGCTGGCGCACCGCGTCGAGGTCCACTCCGGCCAACGACGTGGGCCGGCCTTCCAACTGCGCGTACATCGGGTACACCCGCAACGCCGGCGCCAGGCAGACCTGCTTGCTCGACGGGTTCACCGCCATCATCCCGCGGTCGAACAACGAGTGGACGTCCGCGCGGAGCAGGATGCCCGCGTCGGTGCTGTGGTCCACGTGCACCGCGAACTGCCGCAGGTGCGCCGCCTCCAGCGCCTCCTTCGGGCACGGACCCGTGATCGCGCAGACCTCACCGTCCCGCTGGAGCAGTGCGGCGCGGAACGCCTGCTGCCCGGTGCGCACGCGGACCAGCTCAACGCGGTGCCCGGCGGGCAACTCCGACGAGGGTGACGGAGGCGTGCTCGACGGCGGCAGCGGCACCGCCAGTTCGGCGAGCAGGTCCACGACGCGGTTCGGGTCGAGCGGGCTGATCGACTGCTGCTTGGACTGGTTCAAGGCGATCGCGCGCAGGCGCTCGACGGTCACCCCGGGCAGTTCGCGCCACGTGCTGCCGTAGTGGGCGGTGTACCGCGTGATGGGCACCTGCACCGCTTCGGGAGTATCGAACTTCGTCCGGCACTTCTGGCACAGGAACGCCGGGCTCGCCACGGCCCGCTTCTTGAACTTCGTGCGCTTGCAGGCCGGGCAGACGAGCCGCATCTTCTCCAGCCCGTCCTGGACCTCGATGCCCTCCACCCGGGCCACACCGAGCGCGACCTCGCGGTTCCGCAGGACGACCACGTGCCCTTCGCGGACCTTGTCGGCGTACGTGACGGTGGAGTCGAACACGTAGGTCGAGCCGAGGACGTCGGCGTATCCGGTGTTGCCCTGGAAGTGCCTGTACTCACCGACCGACAACAAAGACCAAGCCCGCACAACCCCTCCCCGGGTCGAGGACCATCCCCCTGAGACGAGAAAGCCCCCGTGACCTGTTCTGACCGGTCACGGGGGTCTTCTCGGTGATGTGGCGGGTAGAGGATTCGAACCTCTGTAGCTTTCGCGACGGATTTACAGTCCGCTCCCATTGGCCGCTCGGGCAACCCGCCCCGCCCCCGGTGGCGCCGGGTGCGGTGGAGACAATACATAAGCCCGTGGGGGCATGCGCAACCGGGTTCCCCGGTAGGCTTCCCGGCGGTTCCAGACACACTGACGCGGAGGTACCGGGCACGTGGCAGACCCGTCGTTCGACGTGGTGAGCAAGGTCGACCGCCAGGAAGTCGACAACGCGCTCAACCAGGCCGCCAAGGAGCTGAGCACGCGGTTCGACTTCCGCGGCACGGGGACGCAGGTGTCCTGGTCGGGCGAGGAGGCGATCACCTTCCAGTCCGAGACCGAGGAGCGCTGCCGCGCCGCGATCGACGTCTTCCAGGAGAAGCTGGTCAAGCGCGGCATCTCGATGAAGGCCTTCGAGATCGGCGACCCGGCCCTCTCCGGCAAGGTCTTCAAGGTGACCGGCACGGTCGTGCAGGGCATCTCCAGCGAGAAGGCCAAGGAGATCGCGAAGAAGGTCCGCGAGGAGGCCCCGAAGGGCGTGCAGGCGCAGATCCAGGGCGACCAGCTGCGCATCTCGGGCAAGAAGAAGGACCACCTGCAGGACGTCATCGCCCTGCTCAAGAACTCCGACTTCGGTATCGCGCTCCAGTTCACCAACTACCGGTGAAGGGCATCGTCCTCGCGGGTGGCAGCGGCACCCGCCTGCACCCCATCACGCAGGCGGTGTCGAAGCAGCTCCTGCCGGTGTACGACAAGCCGATGGTGTACTACCCGCTGTCGGTGCTGATGCTGGCGGGCGTGCGCGAGGTGCTGCTCATCTCGACGCCGGTGGACCTGCCGCTGTTCCGCCGCCTCCTCGGCGACGGCTCCCAGTTCGGGCTGGAGATCTCCTACGCCGAGCAGGCGCACCCGAACGGGCTCGCGGAGGCGTTCGTCATCGGCGCGGACTTCGTCGGCGAGGACGACGTGTCGCTGGTCCTGGGCGACAACATCTTCTACGGCCAGGGCTTCTCGAAGCTCCTCCAGCACCACGCGGCCACACTGGACGGCTGCGTGCTGTTCGGCTACCCGGTGAAGGACCCGGAGCGGTACGGCGTGGGCGAGGTGGACGCGGACGGCAGGCTCGTCGGGATCGAGGAGAAGCCCGCGCGGCCGCGGTCGAACAAGGCCATCACCGGCCTGTACTTCTACGACAACCAGGTCGTGGACATCGCCCGGACGCTGAAGCCGTCGTCGCGGGGCGAGCTGGAGATCACCGACGTCAACCTGACCTACCTGCGGGAAGGTCGGGCGCAGCTGGTGGACCTGGGCCGCGGTTTCGCGTGGCTGGACACCGGCACGCACGACTCCATGCTGGAGGCGGGTCAGTTCGTGCAGGTGCTGGAGCACCGGCAGGGCGTGCGCATCGCGTGCCTGGAGGAGATCGCGCTGCGGATGGGGTTCATCAGCGCGGACGAGTGCTACGCGTTGGGCGAGAAGCTGGCCAAGTCCGGCTACGGTCAGTACGTGATGAACGTCGCACAAGAGGTGCGGTAGGCGTCGGCGGTAGCTGTCGGCGGTAGGCGTCGGACGCGTCAGTGCTCGCGGGCCGGGTCTTCCCCGTCAGTGCTTGCGGGCCAGGGCTTCCAGCCGGCGCACGCGGTCCGCGATCGGCGGGTGGGTGGAGAAGAGCCTGGCCAGGCCCTCCCCCGCCCGGAACGGGTTCGCGATCATCAGGTGCGACTGGGCGACGACGGCCGGTTCGGGGGCCAGCGGCGCGGCGCCCGTGCCGAGTTCGAGCTTCCGCAGCGCCGAGGCCAGCGCCAGCGGGTCGCCCGTCAGCTCGGCGCCGGACTCGTCGGCCTGGTACTCGCGGGACCGGCTGACGGCCAGCTGCACGATGGCCGCGGCGATCGGGCCGAGCACGGCGATGAGCAGCACGGCGAACGGGTTGGGGCGGTCCTCGTCGTCACCGGCGCCGAAGACGCCCGCGAAGACGGCCAGGTTCGCCAGCGCGCTGACCGCGCTCGCCAAGGCGCCCGCCACGCACGAGATGAGGATGTCGCGGTTGTAGACGTGTGACAGCTCGTGCCCGAGCACGGCGCGCAGCTCGCGCTCGTCGAGCAGTTCGAGGATGCCGGTGGTGCAGCAGACGGCGGCGTTGCGCGGGTTGCGGCCGGTGGCGAACGCGTTCGGCGCGACGGTGGGGCTGATGTAGAGGCGCGGCATGGGCTGCCGTGCGGTCATGGCCAGCTCGCGCACGATCCGGTACATCGCGGGCTGCTCGACCTCGGAGACCGGTCGGGCCCGCATGGCGCGCAGCGCGAGCTTGTCGGAGTTGACGTACGCGTAGGCGTTGACGCCCAGTGCCAGCACCAGGCCGATGACCAGGGCGGTTCGCCCGAACAGCGAGCTGATCGCCACGATCAGGCCGCTCATGGCACCGAGCAGCAACGCGGTCTTCAGCGCGTTGTAGTGCTTGTGCACGTCGTCGCCTCCGGCTGTCCTACTTCCCCTCCCTCAACGCGCCCGGCCGGCGAGGGGTTCCGGCGCCGGGGCGCGCCGGGCGTGTGGCGGTGGTCTCCGGGGCGGGTTCGGCGCCCGCGTCGAGCGGCGGCGGTGGCGGCACGTGCGAGACCCACGTGCCCAGCACGTCCCGTTCGTGGACGAGTTCGGCGACGGCGCCGTCACCGGCCAGGTCGCCCGTGCCGGGGTAGGAGAAGTCGGGCGCCCAGTGCAGGGCGTCGAACGGGCACGCCTCCACGCAGATCCCGCAGTACAGGCACTGGCCGTAGTCGATGGCGAACCGGTCCAGCACGTTGCGGGCCCGCGGCCGGGCTGAGCCGGGCTGCTCCTCGACCTCGGTGTGGGAGTCGATGTGGATGCACCAGTCGGGGCACTCGCGGGCGCAGATCATGCACACCGTGCAGTTGGCCTCCAGCAGCGCGATGACGCCGCGGGTGCGCGGGGGCAGGTCAGCCACGGGGTTCCTCCGTCGGACTGTCGGCTGGGTGGTCGGCCGCGGCGGGCGTCTCGCGGCGCGGGCCCCACGACGGGTCGGGGACGCCGGGCGGGGCGGCGCGCCTGCGGCTGGGGGCGGACGTGCCGTCCTCGCCCGGTTCGAGCCGGCCGGGCCACGGCCGCACCACGCGGGAGGCCAGCACGAAGTCCTTGCGCAGCGGATGGCCGCCGAAGCCGTCCGGGAGGAGCAGGTGGGCCGGCTGGCCGTCGGCGAGCGCGATGCCGAACATCTCGGCGGCCTCGCGCTCGTGCCACGCCGCGCCCGCCCACAGGCCGGCCACGCTCGGCAGCACGTCGTCCGGGCCGAGCTCGGCGCGCAGCAGCACGCCGTCCTTGGTGTCCGGGTGCAGGACGTGCAGGAGCACGGCGTGCCGTTGGCCGACGGCGCCCGGACGTCCCGCGTCCTCCACGCCGAGCCAGTCGAACTGCGTGCAGCCGAGGCCGTGGGCGTGGCGGGCGGCGTCGAGCCACCCGTCCACCGGCACGTGGGCCGTGGTCTGCCCGAACGCGGTCTTCACGAGCGCGTCGGGGATGCGGGAGGCGAGGGCCTCGGAGGCGGCGCTCACGACACGAGCCGGTGCAGCGCGGCGAGGCCGTCGAGCAGGGCCTCGGGACGGGGCGGGCAGCCGGGCACGGCGACGTGCACGGGCAGCACCTGGTCGATGCCCTTGGTGACGCTGTAGGAGTCCCAGTAGGGGCCGCCGGTGTTGCTGCACGCGCCCACGGACAGCACGTACCGGGGTTCCGGCATCTCCTCGTACGTGGCGACGACCGCGGGCAGCATGGCGTCGGTGACCGTGCCGGAGACGACGAGCACGTGCGCTTCTCCCGCCGCGTGCACCGTGTCGACGCCGAGGGCGGCGAGGTGTTCCGGGCGGTGGCCCTCGAGCGCGGCCATGACCTCCACGCCGCAGCAGGCGAGGCCGAGGTCGAGCACGGTGACCCGGTACGTCGTGCCCCAGTCCAAGGTGGAAACCGTCACCCACGTGAGGTTAATACGTGGGGGCCCGCCGGGCTGCTGCCCGGCGGGCCCCCAACCCCCCATTACCCCCCACGATTGCTCCCGCGCGAACTCTCACGTGGTTGCGCCAGAAGTCTCTTACGGATCGCGTATACCTGTCCAGGGAAATCCGACAAGATCTTCGGATAATTTCATGACGAAGTGCGGTCAAGTTCAGTACAACTAATCGGTAGAACATCACGACCCGACCCGAGAGGCCCCTGCATGTCGACCTCGGCCCAACTGCTCCTGCCCGCGGGCAACCAGCTCAGCAGGCTCCTGCACACCTCGCCGTTGCTGATGGACACCACGTTGGACCAGCTCAGGACGTTGATCGCGGTGTACGAGACGCGGTCGGCCCTGCGCGCGGCCCGGGTGCTCGGTCGCGAGCAGTCCAGCGTGCAGAAGCAGATCGACACGCTCAACCGCAACTTCAAGTCGTTGTGCGGCGAGCCGCTCGTCGTCAAGCAGGGCCGGGGAAAAGACGTGCTGATCACACCGACCGGCGAGGCGTTGGTCGAATTGGCGCGCACCACGTTGACCAAGTGGCTCGATTCGATTCACGAGTGCCGGCGCAAGCTCGGCACGACGGTCACCGTGGGCACGACGCGGTTCATGCTCGACGCGCTGGCCAAGGCGTGGCACCACGTGGCGGACGACTTCCGGCGGCGGGACGTGGAGCTGAAGGTCGTGCACATCCGCACGAAGGACATCTGGTCGAGCCTCGAGTCGAAGGAGGTCGACATCGTGTGCGGGAGCGTCGTGACGCACGCGGGCCGGCGCAGCGGGTTCGACGACTTCGACGTGATCGAGTGGCGGCGGGGCGGGTTGGCGCTGCTCACGAACCTGCCGGAGAGCCGGCTCGGCGCGAGCGTGGGCACCGGGGAGCTGCCGAAGCTGCCGCTGGTCGTGCCGGGTGACGGGCTGATCGCCGAATTCCTGCGCGGCTGGTTCGGATCGGACTACCGGAACGAATTGGACATCGCGGCAGAAATCGACGAAATCCAGTACGGGATGTCGCTGCTGCGGTCCGGGCTCGTGGAGGGCTGCATGATCGTCACGTCCGGCCTGGGCGTGGTGGCCGCGAACAACGAGCTGCGCGAGGGGTCGGGCCTGCGGGTCGTCGAGCTGAAGAACGACCGGAAGCCGCAGCTGGAGCGCTTGGTCGGGGTCTTCGCCCGCAAGGAGGAGCGGGCGAAGTTCCCGGCCGACCACCCGTTGAACCTGCTGTGGGCGGCGTTCCAGCGCGAGGTGGCCGACTAGCGCTCCCCGCGCCGCCGCTCGGCTTGGCGCACCAGCCACTCCAGACCGGTCAGCTGCTTCGGGACCTGCGGCTTCGGCCGTTCCACGGGCACCTCCTGCTCCTGCGGCGGTTGCGGCGACGGGCGCTGGGCGTCGAGGTCGTTCATGGCGCGCTCCCTACCTTGGTCGACAGCGAGTGCCGTCGATCGGAGCACCGTGGAGGGCCACGCCGCTAGGAAGATCATCCCTCTGGGTGACACCCCCGTGCTGTCGTGGGCGCGAGCGGAACGTTCGGGGCCGCTGCCGCGTTGATCCACGTCGACCACGCGGCCACGACGCTCGGCACGGCGTTCGCGGGACCGCACGGCGAGCCGCGGACCGCACGGCGAGCCGCGGGACGGCACGGCGTTCGCGTGGGGCCTTCTCAGGCGCCGTCCGGCGGCGAGTAGCGCTCGGCGTACCGGGTGGGCGTCTCGCCGAACATGGCGGTGAAGTCGCGGACGAAGTGCGGCTGGTCGGCGTACCCCAGGTCGGCGGCGAGGACGGCCCAGTCGATCCGGCCGCCCGCCTCCATCCGCGCCGTCACCTCGCGCAGGCGGTAGCGGCGGATGACCCACTTCGGGCCGACGCCCACGTGCTCGGCGAACAGGCGTTGCAGGCGGCGGACGCTCGTGCCGACCTCGTCGGCCAACACGTCCACCCTGGTCATCCGCGGGTCGTCGACGATCAGGTCCACGACCTCCGTCGCGGTGCGCGCCGCGGGGTCGGGCTCCGGCAGGTTGCGGCGGAGCCAGTCCTCGACGGCCGCCACGTCGTCGCCCTCGGGCAGGCCGGTGAACAGCGACGACACGGGGACGGACCGGTCGGTGAGGGACTGGACCGGCGCCTTCAGGAACGGCCGGAACGCGCCGGGGCGGAAGGCGATGCCGAACACGCGGCCCGTGCCGTCGAGCTGTTTGAAGACGTGGCCGCTGGACACCCCGTGCGCCTCGGCGGCGCCGTCGCCGAACGTCACGTGCACGTTCGGGTAGGGGACGACCAGCTGGCGGTACGGCCGGTCGTAGTCCCACTCCACGACCCAGTACCGCGCCACGTGCGCGGCCAGGTCGGGCGACGGCTGGTGGAACTCGTGGCGCTGGTGCCGATGCCACGCGAGCTCTCGCTCGTCCCTCCGGTCACGCCCCGCGCCCACCCTCACGCGCCCGAGCGTATGTCGCGTTTGTTCAATACACCCGCCGCGGGTGTTCGTACGGTGGCGGCATGTCCCGTGAGCAGTTGATCAACTCAGCCGTGGCGACCGCGCTGGAGGTCGTCGACAACGTCGAGCCGGACCAGCTGGGCGCGCCGACGCCGTGCCCCGACTGGAACGTCCGGCAACTCGTCAACCACCTGCTGTTCTGGGGCCCGTCCCTCGCCGGCGCCGCGCGGAAGGAGCCCGTGCCGCCGCCGGCGGAGTCCGAGGCGGACGTGGACCTCACGACGGGCGACTGGGCCGCCGCCCTGGCCACCGGGCTGAAGTCCACCGCCGCCGCGTGGAGCGAGCCGGAGGCGTGGACCGGCACGACGTCGGTGGGCAGCCCGCAGCAGCTGCCGGCCACCATGATCGGCGCGATGGTGCTCGGCGAGACCGTCGTCCACACCTGGGACCTGGCCCGCGCCACCGGCCAGTCGCCCACGTGGGACCGCGAGCTGCTGGAGTTCGTCCACGCGGACCTGGTCGAAACGGCCGCGATGGGCCGTGAGATGGGTCTCTACGGCCCGGAGGTCCCCGTCCCGTCCGATGCGCCGCTGATCGACCGCGTCCTCGGCCTGACCGGCCGCACGCCGTAGCGCGGGCGTTCCCACCACGTGCCGGTGGTGACCGTCCACGTGGACGCGACCGGACTTCGGCGCCGGTCAGCCGGACCCACCGGGCTGACCGGCGCCGAAGGCGACAGGAGTTCCGGTCAGTCCCGCAGTTCCATCGTGCAGCACTTGGGGCCGCCGCCGGACTTGCGCAGCTCCGAGATGTCCACGAAGACGGGGTCGAAGCCGCGCCGTGCCACCTGGTCCGCCAGGTCGGTGGCCTCGACGGGCAGGACGACGTGGCGGCCGTCGGAGACCGCGTTGAGGCCCAGGCAGGCCGCGTCGGTCCCGGTCGCGATCACGGCGTCCGGGAACAGGCGGCGGAGGACTTTTTGGCTGCCCGGCGAGAAGGCGTCCGGGTAGTACGCGACCAGGTCGTCGGCCAGGACGAAGAGCGCGACGTCGAGGTGGTAGTAGCGCGGGTCGGTGAGCTGGAGGGAGATCACCGGGACGCCGAGCACCTCCTGTGCCTCGGAGTGGGCCAGCGGGTCGGTGCGGAAACCGGTGCCCGCGAGCAGGTACTTGCCGGTCCAGGTGAAGTCGCCCTCGGCCTCGTTGGTGCGCTCGGGCATGACGACGGACCGGTAGCCGTTGGTGAGGAACCAGCGGCGGAAGTGGTCGGCTTCCGCGGCGCGCTGGGGCGCCCGGAAGCGCGAGCCGAGGACCTGGCCGTCGATCACGGTGCCGGAGTTGGCCGAGAACACCATGTCGGGCAGGCCGGGCTGCGGCTCGATCACCTCGACCTGGTGGCCGAGTCGCTCGTACGTCTCCTTCAGGGCCGTCCACTGCTCCATCGCGAGGGACGTGCTGATCGGTTGCGTGGGGTCCATCCACGGGTTGATCGAGTACTCCACGGTGAAGTACGCGGGCGGGCACATCAGGTACCGACGGGTGGTCGGCACGCGCACCTGCGCGGCGGGCGTGGCGACGTCGAGCACGATCGGCTCGTCACCGGGGCCCGCGAAGGAAACCGAGGTCATGGATCGAAATGTAGATGGCCATCTGACCCGCGAACAACGCCGCTATATTGCGTCTGTTAGGGCAGAATGTTGCGTGTGGACACGATCGACCAGCGAATCATTTCGCGTCTGATGGCCAACGCCCGTTCGAGCTACGCCGACATCGGCAAGGAGGTCGGCCTGTCGGCGCCCGCGGTGAAGCGACGGGTCGACAAACTGCTGGACACGGGCGTGCTGCGCGGCTTCACGGCGGTCGTCGACCCGGAGCAGCTGGGGTGGGGCACGGAGGCGTTCGTGGAGGTGCACTGCCGCGGCAACGTGGCCCCGCACGACATCCAGCAACGCCTGGAGTCGATGGCCGAGGTCCGTGCCGCCTACACCGTCTCCGGCGCGGCGGACGCGATCGTGCACCTGCGCGCGGCGAACATCCACCACCTGGAGACCGCGCTGGAACGGCTGCGCGCCGTCGAGATCATCGACCGCACGGTCTCCACCGTCGTGCTGTCCCGACTCCTCGACCGCCCACCGGCCCCCTAGAGTCGCGCGCATGGCCGAGGTGCTCCTGGAACGCTCCGACCGCGTGGCGGTCGTCACCGTGCACGACCCCGAGCGGCGCAACGCGCTCACGTTCGACCTGTCCGACCAGCTCGTCGCGGCCGTCAAGGCGTGCGAGGACGACGGGGACGTCAACGCGGTCGTGGTGACGGGCACGCCGCCCGCGTTCTGCGCGGGCGCGGACCTCACGGCGCTGGGCGAGGCGCGGGAAGAGGGCCTGCGGCGCATCTACGCGGGCTTCCTCGCGGTCGCGCACTGCGCGCTGCCCACGATCGCGGCCGTCGGCGGCGCGGCGGTCGGCGCGGGCCTCAACCTGGCGCTGGCGTGCGACGTGCGGGTCGTCAACGCGAAGGCCCGGTTCGACGCGCGGTTCCTCCAGCTCGGCATCCACCCCGGCGGCGGGATGACGTGGATGCTGCAACGCCTGGTCGGACCGCAGACGGCGACCGCGATGACGCTGTTCGGCCAGGTTTTGGACGCCGACGCGGCGGTATCCCACGGCCTGGCCTGGGAACGGGTCGACGGCGGACACGACGAGCTGGTGGCCTCGGCAGTCGAACTGGCGCGACCTTCGGCCGAAGCGTCGCGGGACCTGGTCCGCACCATCAGGGCGTCGATGCGCACCACCGCGGACCTCGCCGACCACGCTCAGGCCGTGGACGCGGAGCTGAGGCCTCAGGTGGCCTCGATCGGAACACCAGAGTTCCAGGCCAAGCTCGCGGCCATGAAGGCGAGGATCAGCAGCCGCGAATGACCTGGACAGGGGCGCGCACTACATGTAACTTTCGGTAACAGTTACCGGCCGGTACGGGCCGGTTGCCGTCCTGTGGACGACCTGCGCACCAGGTGGGACGAAGCGTCCCGCAGAGTGGTACGGCGGAAACCGGCACGGGGACGGGCACGACTACCCTCGCGGAGGGGGAGGGGCATCAGCCCCGGCAGCGGGTGTGAGGAAAGGGATCGGCGTAGGACATGACTACCGACGTTGGTAACGACGCCGCGCCAGGTGATTCTCCGGAGAAGACCGGCACGGTCCGCAAGCTCGACCGCGTGGTGATCCGGTTCGCCGGTGACTCCGGTGACGGCATGCAGCTCACGGGCG